>JAOASB010000029.1:0-300000 GCA_025210375.1 Maledivibacter sp.
ATATTGAATTTTGGTATCTGTGAGTACAATAATAACCTTAAATAGCATAAAATAAATAAGAGTACCAAAAATGGAGCCAATTACACTAAGTACAATGCTCCCAATTAGCAATCTTTTTTTATCTCCCGCCAATTTAAGTAAAAAGAAAATATTACTTAATTTATCCGTCATTTTTAAACCTCCATCATAATGTTATCTCTTAGCTCCTTTATATACGGATTATTAGAAGAACGAAGTAGATTAATTGGTCCATAATCCACCTGCCTTCCAGAAGAAAGAATTAATATCTTATCTACAAGTCTTGGTAGAACTCTAATATCATGGGTAATATAAATATAACCAAAAGAATACTTCTCTCTTAAATTGTTTAAGGTATTAAATAACTGTATTTTAGTAATAGTATCAAGCATAGATTCTACTTCATCTAATATAATAATTTCTGGGCTTATAAGCAGAGCCCTAGCAATACTTAGTCTTTGTAATTCTCCACCACTAAAGCATTGAGGTCTTTTATCTAAATCTATATTACCAAGTCCAACGTCTTTTAATATGGGATAAAGCAACGTATTTATTGGATTCCCAGATTTTATCATCCTATGAATCTTGAGTACTTCTAAAAAGCTTTTTAAAACTGTAATGTCATAATCAAAACTATTTTCTGGATTCTGTGTAACTAACTGTACTTTTTTGGCACGCTCCATATTGTTAAAATCAGATAGCAACTTCCCATCTATCAAGATGTCTCCTGACGTGTGTTTTGTAAGCCCTAAAACAGCATTGCCAATGGTTGTTTTTCCGCTACCGCTTTTTCCTATAATGCCTAATGCTTCTTTATCCCCTAGGGTAAAACTGATATCCTCAATAATTATTTTTTTCTTTTTTTTTAATAATCCGTTACTAACATGAACGGTAACATTTTTTAATTCCAGCATAAATACCTCCGTTGATTCCATAAAAAAAGTCCGACATCATTGTCTCGGCATTTATTAAGTCCGCTAATGTCTTATCCCTTGTAGTTTTAAATAGCTTTTTTGTTTTTCCATGTGTAGTAACCCTACCTTTATTCATAACGTAACAATAATCAGAAATCCTATATGCTAATTCTAGGTCATGGGTAATTAGTAAAATACTCACATTCGTTTCTTTATGTAACTCATAAATCATTTTTGCCATCTGATTTCTTAAAATAACATCCATTCCCTTTGTAGGTTCATCCATTATTAGTAATTCCGGTGATCCGCTAATACCTATAGCAGTTAACAAACGTTGCTTCATCCCACCACTTAACTGGTATGGATATTGCTCCATAACTAAGTTAGGTTTTTCTAGCTTAACGAGGTGTAAGAGTGTCTCTGCTTTTTTTCTTATGTTTTCATGTTTTGAAACATGCTGTCTAAGTACTAAAGACAATTGTTTACCGTTTTTCATAAGAGGATTCAATGAACCAGAACAGTTTTGCATAACAATCCCAATATCCTTCCCTCTTACTTTATTTAATTGTTTTTCAGACAATAAAAGAAGGTTATTATTTTTATAGAGTATCTCTCCATCTATATATAGATTATCTGCCAATACTCCAACAATTGAAGATGCAAGCAAACTTTTCCCACTACCACTTTTCCCTACTAAAGAACAAATTGTATTTTCCTTCACACTTAAATCTACACCATTAATAAGCAAGGCTTCTTTACATGTTTTGGTTGATACTTTTAATCCATTGATTTCTAATATATTACGTCTCATTAGCTTACCTCACGATCTAATAATAATGTCTTATAATTCTCCGACAGCTTCAGTAATAAAAGAATAGAAAAGAATTGGAATAATCCTGGAAAAATCATTAATTCTGGAGAACGATTAATGAAACGCAAGGATTCCTTTAGCATATTTCCTATTTCTGGCTGGGGTGGTTGAACACCAAATCCAATAAATGAATAGGAAGAAATCGCAATAATTACATGTCCTATAAATAAAGCAAAGGTGGGTAGCAGCATCCTCAAACATTTTCTCACTAAATGATTTTTAATTATCACAAAATCACTTGCTCCAAGCACACGTAGAACTTTAATATAATCTTCATTTTTTATAATTTTCATCTCGCTTCTAACTATTTTGGAGTTAGAAACTACTGTATATACAATCATTAGAGAAATAAGACATCTCATATTTGCCCCCGTTAGTGAAGACATTAAGATAGCAAGAATAATCATAGGAAAGCTTAATAGTAAATTTGAAATTTGGTAGAATATTTCATCGATAATTCCACCGTAATAACCCAAAATAATTCCAAGAATAATACCTATAGCAAAGGATATTATCTGTACGAATAGAGCGATAGTAAATGTATATCTGAATCCAATCACAGTCCTTATAAAGACATCTCTTCCAAATTGATCTGTTCCAAACAAATGCTGTAAGGAAGGAGATGCAAAGGAATCTTTTGAGTTAACTAAATTAGCTTCAGGGAATATAATCCATGAAGTGAATATAAATAAAAAGAATATAGTAATCAAAGTAGTGGATATTATTATTTTTCTCTTTTTATATTTCAATTTCACCCTGTTCCCCTCCTATCAAGGTAGCTATATAATATATCTGCAATCATATTTGCAACAGATACCAGTAAACCAAGTACTAAAGTTGCACTAGCAACGACCATATAATCCTTAAGATTTACTGCCTTCATAAGAAGTGTTCCGAAACCCGAAATTGAAAAAATACTTTCCATAAGAACACTTGAACCTAGAAAACTTGAAAAAGCAAGGGTAGAAGCTGCAACAATTGGGGCTAATACGTTTTTGAGTACATGGTGAAGCAAAATCCTATTTTGCTTCACCCCTAGGGCCCGTGTACTCAATACATATTGTTCCTCTAAAACAAGTAACGTTTTATGTTTTACTATGGTGATCAAATTACCGGTGTAAATAACACCCATTAGAACTCCAGGTAATATTAAACAACTATTACTTCTTTTCCCCACGATTTTAAGAATTCCAAACCTTACACTTAATAGCCAAACAATAAATAAGCTTATCCAAAATACTGGAATTGACATTGACAATACAGACCACCACCTAGCCAATTTATCCAGTATTCCATTCTTATAAATAGCAGAAAGTATCCCCATACTAGTACCTAATAAAAAATATACTACTAAAGAAACGAGTACCATTATTAGTGTCTTCTTAATAGGCTCAGAGATTTTATTGTTTATACTTTGCCCATCTAAATATGATTTTCCTAGATCTCCTTTTATAACATTGCTTAACCAATCTAGGTACATTTCAACAAAATTCCTATTCAATCCTTTACTTTCAATAAACTCTTGCGTATACTCATCAGATATAACCATAGTATGACTTTTCTCTCTTAAAATACGAGTAGCAGTATCGCCAGGCGCATAATAAAGAAATGCAAAGGACAACAGCGAAATGAGAATAATGGTTGGGATTATAAAAACAATACGTTTAATAATATTTCTCATCATAGTTTCATTGTGCCCTAACTTCTGAAAGATCTATTTTAAAATAGTTGTAATCAAAATCAAATCCTGTAAATTTCCCATTATGAATTGCATACTTATATCCAGTATAAATTGGTATGGATGAACACGCTTCATAACTAGATTTCCATAGTCTATCTATTGCTTCTTTGAACTCCTTGTCGCTAGTTGCACTGATTACTTTTTGTCCAGCAGTTTTTACATCTTCGTTAATAGCTAATCCCAGTCCAAACATAGAATAATTGTCCTCCAAGCCATAAAAAGATATAGTAGCTAACGTGGGTTCAAACCAAGGAGTAGCAATTGTTAAGTCATATTCTCCATTTTTAATTTGTTGATAAGCTTGTTCAGCCTCTAAAGCAACAATATTCACAGCAATTCCGATCTTTTTAAATTCAGATTGAACAAATACAGCAATATCTTTATCTTCAGGTAATGAATTACATACATAATCTAATTCAATTGCCTTACCATCTTTTTTAAGTATTTCTTTGTCATATTCATATCCAGATTCTATAAGTATTTTCTTAGCTAAATCAATATTATATTCAAATTCTTTTTCCTTTGTAGAACCATCAAAAAACTTAGGATTCATTATGTGACCACAAGGATTAGGGATTCCGAAAAACACAGTCTCCATTAATTGTTCTTTATCAATTACATGCTCTAAAGCTCTCCGTAAATTAATATCAGTTAGGGGTCCTTTTTTCCAATTCATTCCTATTGCTTTAACGGAAGTATAATTATCTTTATCTTCCATTACACAATGATACTTATCATTGCTTTTTAATGAATCAATACTTGAATAAGGTATTGAAGAATGATGCTCTGTGTATCCAATCAAATCAACTTGATTACTTTCCAAAGCCATTACTCTGGCATCAGGATCGGGGATTACAATCCACTTCACTTTTTCTAAGGATACCTTTTTATTTTTATTCCAATAATCTTCATTTTTCACTAAAATGGCTTCAACATCCTTATTATATTCCTTAAGCTTAAAAGGCCCTGTTCCATTAAAATTAATAATATTACCATCACTATCCACAGAATCAATAGGAAGAGCTACAATCTTCATTAACTCCTTTGTAAAGCCTAGATTTGAAGATTTAAATTTGACTTTTAATATGTAATCATCAACTATTTCTGCACTATCCATTGTATTCACATAGTAGCACATAAATTGTTTGCCTAATGTTTCTAAATCATATTTACATGCTCTTGCATCAAATAAAGAACCATCATGAAACTTAATATTTTTCTGAAGGTGCAATACATACTCCGTTGCATCCTCATTAACATCCCACTTCTTTATCAAACCAGGAATTGCATTAAACTTTTCATCCATTTCTATAAAAGAATCACTAATCAATGTGAGTCCTTCTCTTGATGACTTAAAATCTTCTATGGCGCCCACCTTCAACATTGTTTCTTTGACAGGTTCTTTTGTATTAACTGTATTTTTCGAACCACAACCAGTTACCCCAACTAGAACTAAAATAATTAAAAGTATAGCTGTATATTTTTTCATACTTTTCCTCCTAAATGTAAAATATGGGTAGTCAGCCAAGGCTAACCACCCATATTGTAATTGATTATCATTATCACTTTCTACCCCATTTCTATTTTCAATGCTCCATTCCGTTTTTTTGTTTTCGGAATGTACTAGGTAATACCCCAAAAATAGATTTAAAAGCATTAGAAAATTTGCTGGGATTGTTGTACCCTACAGATACAGCTATCTCTAGTATACTAGATTTTGTTTCATGGAGCATATTAGCAGCCAAATTTATTCGTAATTTCTTTAAATATTGATAGGGAGATTGTCCATAAATATTTTTGAATATTGTATTAAATGAAGAATAACCTATTCCATTTTCACGAACAATTTTTTCAATAGATATTGTCTTATTATAGTTTTTAGTTATTATCCCATGTAAAGATTTTACCTTATTGACTTGCTCCCTAGAAAAATATTTACTATCCTTATTAGTTAGAATGTCATTAAATTTATTTTTAGAAATACATATTAGTATCTCTAAAATCCTCAGCCAAATTATATCTGGATTAGATACTATATGGGCATTATAAATATCGTTAAAAAGATCTATAAGTTGGGTTGACCCAACATATTTGTACCATCTCTTATTTAAATTAATAATTGAAATCAATTCTATAATACTAATATTAAATTTATCTAGAAAAAAATTATCCTCATCACTTAATTTATCCAGTTCTATTATGATTGCACAACCAATATATACACCAACAGGATAATTAGACTCTAGTATCCATTCTTCACTCTCTAGAGTGGACATAACTGTAATTTCATTTTCTCCTCTGTAGGAAAAAGTGTGATCAGAAAATTCACATTCAAATCGTCCAACTTTAGTAAAATCAATGCGAAATATATTTATTCCTTTATGTTTTCCACCTACACCATCTTCTGAGTGCAGATTATATAATTCAAAGGAAAGTGCTGGAGTAAAAGTATATTTTTCAAAATTACAAATGTTATTATTATAGCAAACAGAAAATGTTTGACTTTTCTTCTCTTCCATATACTTCACCAAACCCCTTCAGTACCTACAAGCATAATGAATGGTATTCCCAATCAAGAAAAGAGTCCCTCCGTTACTGATGCAGAAACTGCTCCTCCAGATAAGCTTCTCTTGTTCATAACCGTCACTACAAAATTTCTTTATTAAAATGTCCTCTTGTATCTGTTTCCTGATTAAAGACAGATTTATTCATTGATCCATTTAATTTGCTTAAGGCTTGATCAATGGTTTTCACAACCTGCTCTTTTGATTCAACTGTAAAGTTTAATCTGAATGCCTCGATTCCTTTTATGCTTTGTATCTCATCTAGAAGATTAAGCGTCTTCCCATTAAGGATAGTAGTTGTACAATCATCATGGGAAATGATAGGGAAGGTTCCATGCTCATCTTTTAACTCATAGCTCCTTGTTTTGCAAATACCGCATTGATTCATTTTTTGCAGCGGACAATATTTTGTAAACAGTAAAGGAGCTTTACCATATACAATCATTTCTAGTGCAGGATACCCATGGTTATCTTCATAATAGGCATTAATTAAATCTATAATTTGTCTATTATTCAATTCATAGGATAAAGTTACTCGTTTCGCACCTAATCTATATAGTTCATGGCAGCTAGTAGAATTAACAACATTTAGAGAATAGTCCGTAACAAAGGGATTAGTTTTTCTGTAGTGATAAATTCCGCCATATCCTCCTATTAGTAACTGTCCTTCTTTTTCCTTATAATCATTCTGGTTTCTTCTAACAACATTTTCAAAATATATCTCCTTAATTCCACAGCTCACGCAAGCATCATACTGTTCTTTAGTGGTTACAGACGCCGTAAGGTATGGTTTTTGTGGGATAAAGCTTATTTTTTCTTTTGCTTTAGGAGCCTTTGTTCTTTTCTTTTGGCTGTTAAGCTTTAAGTCATATAAGCCCTGTACAATATCTCTTCTTGCTGCATTTAACAGTTTAGCTGGAATAAATGCATTATATTCCTCAAAATCTACATGATTAAGCTTAAATATAGTATCATTTAATCTTGTGAATTGCTTTATTACCTGATCCTTTGTTGTTGGATTATTAATTGCTTCACCTAGTATTTCATCGCTTTCATATAAATAATTAAAGCCTAAGCCCTCCGCATCTATGATAAGCTTTGTATCTGGATATGCATACACTCTAATATCTAGGTTAAAACGCTTAAATTCCTTTTCCAGTGACGATTCCAACTCTTTATAATAGAAATAATCCTTCGTTATATATACTAAATCACCCTTAGACAACTTTTCTTTGATTTTGATATAGCAGATATCATCTGCTTTGTTGATCAAATTGCCATCTTTATCGTACAGTTTTACAACAGTTAAATTAACATCTTCATTGTTATGACTTATTCTAATTATATCGTTTTGATTTAAAGTACGTGTAAGTGTTATTTCATACATGTCTTTAACAATCCTGCTAATTCTACCAATTTCATATCCAAAGTTATTAGGTCTTAAGATGTTTGTAATATCTTTCTTATTTTCGTGAAACAAAAATCCTTTAGTATATGTTCTATTGAATGTTTTGTTCAGATTTTCTTTACCCTCTTCGGTTATTTTATTATCTAAGGCCATGCGATATTTTGATACAACATTAGCAACATACGCAGGCTCTTTCATTCGACCTTCTATTTTTAAAGAATCAATTCCTTTTAAATCATTGATATGATCAATTGTATTTAAGTCCTTAGTAGATATAATATAGTTTTTCCCTAGAGTTGTATCTGTGGTCTTATCAATTAGTTCATACTTCTTACGACATGAACCAACACATCTTCCGCGATTTCCGCTTCGATAGCCAATCAATCCGGACATCAGACAGTTTCCAGAATAAGATATACATAAGGCCCCGTGGACAAAAATTTCTAAAGGTATTTTAGCTATTCTTTTTATCTCTTTTACTTTTTCAATCTCAACCTCACGGGACAGAACAACTCTTTTAGCCCCAAGTTCTTTAAATAGTAAAGTTCCGTCTAAATCATCTATTCCCATTTGAGTTGAACAATGTGCTTCCATATCAAGAAAGTTATTAACTATATACTTGAAAGCAACCAGGTCTTGGACGATAATTCCGTCAACACCAATTTCATTTAATCCGCGGATTTGCACTTTCATCTCTTCAACTTCGTTCTCAAAAACGATGGTATTCATTGTAACATAGATTTTAACATTTCTCAGGTGGGCATACTTAACAGCCTCTTTTAATGATTCTAAATCAAAATTAGATGAGTATGCACGTGCCCCAAATTTTTGCATTCCTAGATATATTGCATCACACCCATTAGAAATTGCAGCTTTTAAAGCTTCCATATTTCCTGCTGGGGCTAATAATTCAGTCATTTTTTCCCCTCCATAATATTTGTTATTGTGATCTTAGTATTTTTAACTGGTTACAAGGTTTTTCTACAGTTATTAGCTTTTTTAAGTTCAAAGTAATATTGGATTGTAATTCTTGTTTTTTCTTGTCTATTTGTATATCTTTTTAATCGAAATATTTTTCATATACCATTTTATGGAAAAAAAGTGTACACAAAAGGTTCTACTTAAATCAGATTCTATTTTTTCTTAACTATCTGCGACACACACTCCACATGTGGTGAAACGATAAAAGGAATATAGTTTTATACAAATATGCATTATTTCTGGGCATTTTGAAGGTGTATAGATTAACAGTGTTTTTTTGTTTGCTTGCTTCAATCTCTTCATCTGTCCCTATGATCTTGAATAATCCTTTGTCTACATTCTTAGTTGATAATATTATTGATATTATCAACTAAGCCTTCCCAAGAAAAAGATCTTATTTTGTCCTTAATCTCTTTATTGAATTTTTGCCTCTCTTCTACCTTTTTGATTTGAAGTAATATGGCTTTTTTAAGATTTTTCTTAAACTCTGGTAAATCTTCTTTAACTGGTTTATCTGTATCATATATTCGAGGAAGTGGAACATATTGAATTATATCCGAATCTTTTACATCTTCTCCTAGTAGTGTCATTAGAGCTTCTATCTCTGTAGTTACCACATATAGTCCACAAGCTAAACTCTCTATAGCCATAAGTCCTAAACCTTCATAGTAAGAAGGCATAAGATATATATCCTTTTTTCTCAATTCTTCACCTAAAGCTGCTTGGTTTTCTACATTATATACTCTTATACTGCTATCATCTTTAATATATTCTTCTATTTTCTTTCTATTTTCATCATTAGGGCTTCCTATAATATCTAAAGTTATATTCTCTTTATCTAAAGACTTATACACTTCTATAAGTTCATAAATTCCTTTAGATGGGTCTATTTTTGCACAAAATACAAGCCTAATTTTATCAGCATATTTCTTTTCTTTTGGAGGATAAAAAATATTTTGATTGAAACCGCCTCCTACTGCTATTATCTTATTTCTATCTACATCATATATCTCTATTATTTCATCTTTTTGATGGTCAGAAGCTGAAAATATATAATCTAAATCAGATATCCTCCCTACATATTTTTCTTTGAGGTGGGGATTCATTTTAGCTTGTCTTAAATCTGTATTATGGCAGATTCCAATGATTTTTGTATCTGGAAACACTTCTCTAACTAAAGAAGTCACTATCCATAGATGATGTGCAAATATAATGTCAGGTTTGAAATTTTCTTTTACTGTTTCTAATTTTTTTCTAAAGACCTCTCTATAGATGTTCAGCATTTCTTCAGTCATAGATGAGTATAAAGTGTTTTCATAGGGCATAACATCACTCATTCCAACTATAGGAAAGTATAGTTCTTGACTTTTAAAGGCTACAGGATATTGATTCTTACTATGTAAAATATCCCATATATAATCATCCTGATATCCAAAGATAGCTTTTTGTTCATATTTATATTTTTTAAAACCCTGTATAAGATTGGAATAATATACTCCTGATCCTGTCTTCGCTGGCAATTGTGCCAAAACATGTAATATCTTCATATTTGCTCCTCTTTCGTTTTTGTTTTTTATCCTGATGTTTGTCTTTACCTCTTTAATAGGTATCTGATATAATTATTATATCACGTTCCTATATGAAAATATCATTTTAAAATCTCTTATCTACCATAGTTTAGCTTATCCACCGCTTCTATATCACGTACCGCAAAAGGTTGAATAAGGATGGTTCTAAATCCTTAGATAGGTTCTTACTCGTTAGTCCTTTTAACTTTTCTATTAATTTCAATCTATGAATTCTTCTTATCCCTTCTTGCGAAACCCTTAGAACCGTGAAATTGTATCACCCCTTGACAAAAAAATGCCTCATACGGTAGTATGAGGAAACATATTTCATGATTATTAATTTGATAGAAATCCCAAAGCCCATTGATTTAAGGCTATTTACGCTCTATTAAACATACCGTCTCCACATGTGTCGCTCGGCTGCTTCTAATGCTTCTTGTACTGTTGCTAGGAACTCTTCTAGTATGTCTTTGCTATTCTCACACATTTCATTGAAGCATTTAACAAAGGCATGTTCTATGATTTTTTCATGGATTTCCTTGCTGTGTGGACAGTTTTTCTTGCCATACTGCTCGATAGTATGCAGTACTATACTACTTTACTATTTTTGGTACCTACGTTCCATGCTCTTCTTCCTACTCCACCTTGGCAGAATTCATCTGTTTTTGGTACAAACAGGAATCTTGCCAGCAACTTAGGTTGCTGTTACTACTCTCGCTATACCAAACCATTTGTATAGCCATTGTAGAGATTAAATCCTAGTCTTATTAATGATTTTGAACTTGTACTAAAGTCTATATCATTTGCTGTTAGACATTCAGGGCTAATCATATGATTGTTAAAATCATAAATTTGGTGTTGCTTTTAGTATAGGTCATTGTTACCTAATAGGATATAGAACAGGGATTTTCTTTCTATATCCTTTGGTTGTGTACTATCTTCCATTAGCAATTGTATAAACTTTTGTTGATGCTTCTCATTTTTAAATATCAATATTTACAACTCCTCTCTAGGTTTATTTTGAAAATAATTATTTTTCCCTCCACTTTATAGGACAGTTCAGAAGGGTTTGTAAACCCTTGCCCACTTCACAATATGCAAAAAAGCTAAGATACCCTATGCTATCATAGAGTCCCTTAGCTTGGTGTGGAGTTTTTTCAGCCTTTTTGTAATTGCCATCCTTGATACCTGGAATATATACCCTATCTGCCTATGGGTATATTCTTCATAGTACTTATATCTGATAAGCCTTTTTTCAACGATATCAAGGGTAGCAATAGCACTTCACAGGTTTTGCAAGGTCAGGTTTCTTAATGCACTTTCTTCGGTGTTATAGAAGTCAGTTACATATCTGTCTAACATCGGTTCAAGCTCACCTTTACTAAGATGTCTACGACCAGAACGTCCCTGTGCTTCTACTCTCCGCCTATCTGCTTCAAGAAATTCTGCGACCTTCTTTGGCACTGAAATGTCTCGCTTTTCGTATATAATTTTACGTTAATTCTCTTCCCTTCCACTTATCGCAGAAAGGTACACACAATATATATCACCAGCTACTGTAGACAATTTTACAGTGGAATAGCATACCATTTCTTTGAGTTGGGTAAATAGTATGCTATCAAGGTTACATATTATATGTGATGCCTCTGGCTAAAGATTTTTTTATTTTTTTGAAGATTAGTGCTATGTCCTCAGTTTTATTTTATCACAATTTGGTTATTGATGGAAATGATTCCATTTTAATTTGCGGTTCATTTTCATTTCTTTACTATTTTCCAATATCCACCTTTGTTTGAACCTATTCGCTTAATTAATCCTCTTTTCTTTAAAGAGTCAATAGTTCTTTTTACTGTCGCTTCAGAAATACTATATTCTTTACTTATTTTAGGTTTACTTATCTTTGGATTTCTTATAATTGCATTCATTATAGTTTGCTCTACATCTGATAAATTTATCGGCTCATTTATCGGCTCATTTATCGGCTCATTTATCAGCTCATTTATCGGTTCATAGTTTTCAGCACTATTTTTAACAGTAACTTTTGTCATAAAGGCAACTTTTTCATATTTAGGTGCAGGCAACCCCATTGCTTCCATTTCAATAAACATCCTGTCTATACCTTCACCAAATTCTTTTACATAGGTATGATCTTTTAAAAAGCCTGCTATCTTTGGATTTCTTGAAAAATGAATATTTCTCATATTATCAAGTCTTACAAGTCCAGGTAATGTTCCTGGGCTTTCTACTACTAGCCTGTCATCAAACATTTTTATTTGTATATCTGTACCTTTAATACTGTAATCACGATGACACACTGCATTGACGATTATTTCCTTCCAAACAAATTCAGGGTATTCTGGCTTCGTTTGGAATTTACCGTCTTTTCCTAGCTTGGTGAACTCCTTAATTTGTGTACCTACAAAATCCAAGGATTTTTGAAGCATTTCCAATATTGTGCCTTCAAATATGGTGTCTTTAATAACATTCATTTGAGTACCTGTTTTTTCCACTATGCCTTGATATTTTATAAATCTTACTCTTGCTCTTGGAAAATAGTGCTGTGGATACTTGCCAAATAAAAGTATTGCTCCACCACTTATTTCATATCCGTTATCTGTTTTTGTTATAAATTTTTTACCTACACTCAATAGTTCTAATGGACTTTTGGAATAACCTATAAGGTCAGCATAATCCTTTACTTTATCCATATCTATATCATCTAGGGTTGCTGTTTTTACTGGTGCATCTTCATAGAATCTATCGCCTTTATCATACATTAATTGTAGGCGTTCTTCAAAGGTTAGCTTCTTAGATTTATCTCCAACTCTATAATATACGTCATCCGCTTGATTAGTATGGACATTTTGGCTTTGGTGAACTTTAATGAGTAAAATTTGATTGTCATTACCTTGGCTGTCAATGCAGTCTACGGTTTCAAACTCAACTTTTATCGTAGGCTTGCAAAAATCATAGCCCACTCTTAGAATTTCGTTTATCTTTCCTTCATGACCTTTTATGCCTTCTATTTCTCCATTATCTTTTATGCCAATGGCAAGAGTACCACCATCGGCATTGGCAAAGGCTACGAATGGTGTTGCTAGGGCTTTTGGTTCGATACGGATGCTTTTTCTGTCGAAGGTTTGATTTTCTTTCATTGTTTGGAGTTGTTTTATTGTGTACATTTGTTCACCTGCCTTTATTAACAAATATTTTTTTCATAATGCACTAAATCTTCTTTCTCATTTCCCAATAAATCCACTTTTTCTGCCCGAGGAAAATATTGAAGGAAAGCCTCTTCTTCTAAACTTTTTATAATACGAACACAACATAAGTCAGTTTTTGCTCTTGAACAAGCAACATATATGAGCTTTTGAGATTTAACTTTTTTTGGCATCTGCTCATCATGACTTAAATATATTAAACTGAAATCATACTCACTGTTCCAAAAATATTCATCCATAACTACAATTACTGAATTTATGCTAGATCCTTTCGTTTTATGCATTGTAATATAGTCTGTCTTTTCATTAATATAATAATAATATTGATATGCTTCTTTAAATTTAAGAGTATTTGAAAACAGTTGACAATAAAATTGTTCTTTTTTATGTTTTCTCTCAAGTTCTTTAAACTCTTTCTCCGTAATTTGTGATATAGAATGTTTAATTCTTGTATATGTATTTAATCCTTGTTGATAGTTTTCTTTAAATTCTTGATATCTCTCGTCATACTCTATATCATTTATAAACGCTTCTTTTTTAATTAAAAAATTTGTATATGTCTCTGATTTTTTTATTAGTTTAAATTTAAATGCCATGTCCAGTGCCTCTGTAATTGAATACTCTCCAGATAATATACCGTCAATTTTTTTTCTTAATTCTTCTTTATCAGAAACACTATTTAATATAAAACCATTTTTCTTTATTTGATTAATTACTTTATTGTACTGCTTCTCTGAGTAATAATAGCATAATTCGCATAAATCTGTTATTTGAAGATAATTTAGATGTTCATCTATTTTATCTCCTATTTCAACATACCTATCATCAAAAATCTTATACAATATCGGAAAGCCAACTTTTTTTGCTATGGCTTTATTAGTTAACAATAACAATTTGCTTTTATCAACTTTTGTTTTAGCATAACTAATTAATTTATCTAAATCCTTTATATAAGTTTCTTTATCTTGGAGACTACTTCTCGAGCTAGGTTTATTATCACATACAGCATAAAGGACATTGAAACTACCTTGCCTATCTTCCATAGTCTCGAAACTACCATCCTCTTTCTTCTTTAGTGCCACTTTCTGCTCTATATTATCAAAACGTAAAGTATTAATTATATCAATTACCTGCTGGGAACATCTATAGTTATCTGATTTAGGAATATATTTTATAACTCCTTTTGCAACAAATTCATCCACTTTCCCAATACCATCAGGGTATATTGCCTGCATGGAATCACCAAATAGACATATCCCAAAATTAGAATTTTTTTCAGCAATAGAAAGGAAATTTGAAATTATATCTTGCCTTGTATCTTGGTATTCATCAATAAATATATAATCGTATTTGTCACATATTATTTTTTTTAATAGAGAGTATTTTTTAAATAACAAATCAGTAATATCCAATAAACCGTCATGACCATATGTAGTATCTTTGAAACTATTAAACTTTGTATCATTATATTTTATATCTGTATAGTCTCTTTCCTCTATCATACTACATATGTCTTTATTAAGATTTTCAATATCTTCATTAAGCTTTGAGTTGTATAATTCTGGATTCTTATCATACTCTCGTTTACCAATAGCTTTTTTGTAGTTTTCTTTTTTTATTTGATATAACTTATTAGCAAATTTGTCATGAATTTTCTTATATCTATTATGTTCACTTTTATTATAGGAATTTTCTGTCTCATCTTCTCTTTTACTTACCCTAATCATTTTGGGAAGTATAAATAACTCCTTAATCACTGTTTTTATATTTTTTTTATAATCTTTAATAAGACTATGCAAAAAAGAGTGGATGGTACTTATTGTATATTGATCCCCAACCCTATTTATAATTTCTTCAACTGCTAAGTTAGTATGCGTAATACATACAATTTTCTTCTCTGGTTTATTTTCAGCCATATATTCCAATAGCTTCTTTAAGGTCTCTGTCTTACCACTACCGGCACCACCTTGAATAACAAAGCTTTTATTATTATCTAGATATGATTTAGCACAGTAAAGAGTATTTACTTCTACTTTTGAATCCATTCTAATCCCTCCTCAATATATGAAGGCATTTTCCAGTCAACACTCTCATCTGTATGTGCTAAAAAAAGAAGTGATGCAGCAAAATCTGATTTTTTATCAATAACAGATTTAGTCAACTCATAAATATCAGTTTCTGAATTAAATTCATCTTTACACTTAAGTCCTCTAATATCATCAACTTTTGATTTTATCAACTCATAATTTTTCTTTATAAAGGCATCTTCAAAACTCCTAGCATGATAGCCATCTTCTTTCTTTTGGTAAAATACTTTGACATTATCAGATATTCCTTTAATTTTCATATTAAGCATTTCTAGGAGCCATCTGCTGTATCTATCATTTTCCTCTGTGAAACTTGGTGCATTATAATAATATTTAATCGTCTCATTACTCGTAGACACTGGAGAATCATTTACAGCACATGCTGTATAACTTATCTTTTTATTAGTACCGACTTTACGTTTAGTAGTATCTATATCAGTAATAACAAGAGTTTTAATACCAAGAAAATCTATAAAATGCCTAAATACTTTAGCATTAGCACCTACTTGTAAAATGGATATATTTTGAGATGTTAATGGCTTATATTCAAATTCTTCTTTCTCTTTATTCTCTATTTTTTTTAGTTCATTTTTAATATTTTTTTCATCAAATTTAGATATAAAATATGGAATTAACATGTTTTCTGTCGTACCTTCTATAAATATTAATTTATTAGCAAAGAATAATTCGGCAGCCTCAATAGATAAATATTGTTTAATGAATTTAAATTCTAATTCATCAGTATATTTTTCGCTTAATTCGTCATGGAAATTTTTTATAATAATATTTTTACTTCCATCTTTTTCATCAATGCATAACAAGTATCTGATATTCTCAAAATTACAATTTGATACAATATGCGGAGAATGTGTTGTTATTATAGTTTGGAGTCCTTTAATGTTTTTTAGCAATTCATCAATTTTTCTAGCAAAAATGTACTGTAATTGTGGATGAGTATGTGCCTCGGGCTCTTCTATAAACAAAAGCTTTATATCTTTATTGTTATTATCAAAAATAGATTTTTTTATTTCAATTGTCAATAATAAATATAAAATATTCATGTAACCTAGTCCATTAAGATATTCAGGTAAATGCTCTTTACTATCACCATAAATTACTTCTGAAGAATCATTTACAATTTCTGATGCTTTAAGATTTGATACTATTTTCAGTTCATTAAGATTTAAAAACTTTCTTGAATTTTTAAGGAAGTTTTTAAAAAAAGTTTTGTATGTTTCATTTAATTTATTGTCCATGTCAGAGATGATACTATTAATCTCTTCAAATTTTTCTGGACTATTTATATTATTATCATTGAAATATTTGGTTGTTAAAGATGAAAGCACTTTTTTACTAGTCTTTTCTTCAGAACTTGAAACACTTCTCTTAGCATGAACAATCTCAAAATCAATAAGTTTTTTTACCGAATCAAAGTCTTTCTTTATTAGTCTGGCTCTATTCTCAGGCTTTAAATCTTCCTCACTCTCATATATATAAATCTTTTTTTCCAAAAATGAAGAAAGATATTTCTTTATAAACTTTTCCTTTGGTATTTTTTTATTTATACTAATAGCTTCAAGAAGTTTTCTTTTATTTATGCAACATTCAAACAGAATATTCACTCTTCTACACTGTGGGTCTAAATCTAATATAAATTCAGATAAATTACATAAATTATCACTAGATTCATAAACAATTTCTAATGCTAATTGAATAGATAATTGTGTCACATCGCTCTTGTCATCTATAGAATTTATCTGCTCTCTAAGTGACATTGAATAATCATTATAGTCAAAGCTAATACCTTTATAAAACTTCTCAAATAAAACTAGAAATGATGTTTTACCACTATTATTTCTACCAATCATCATACAAATATCATCTTTGAAATTCAAAGTGGAATTTTTCAGAAGCCTAAAGTTTCTTATTGATATTTTATCAATATACATAATTACATCTCCCTTTTCCCAAACACCTTCATTTTATATGTGTAGTTTAATAATTAAAGCACACTAAAATATTTTATTATGCAAATTATACCACATTTATCCATATATCTGGAAGATATTTTCACCCACTTGCTTACCAATGCCTTTTATATAGTTCACCTTTCCTTCTATGCCTATACGTATAGAAAAGACATTTATCAAAACTTAATAATTTAAAGTTTTTAATAAATGTCTTTTTTATAACACTTGCATACAAGATTTCAGTTTAAATCCATAATCATAAACTAACCATAAATTATCTCATTTGATACAACTTCCTCAGCCACACCCCTAGCAATATTAAAATACCCAACCCTATCCATAAACCCACAATCCTCTGGGATAGGATTCCTCTTAATATACTGCTCCTCAATCAACATAGCCATTTCATTAGCTTCATCATTAACCCTATGACAATGCTCCATCAACTCACCGCTCACAAGCAGTTCTCTATACATAATAGCCTTATGCTCTTTAAGATACCTAAGTCTCATCCACCCATATTTCCCTAGCGGTCTCTCATCATCCTTCACATCATTAGAAATCTGAATCTTAGGATATAATATCCCATCAACCTCTTCATATTCCAATTCTACAGGCTTAAACTTGCTCATCTGAAAGCACCTCCATCATTATCCTAGCACCAATTTTAAAGCCTTCAATAAAGGTTTCAAGATCATAATAGGAGTCTCTTTCATTGCGTGTCGTTAGTAACTCATCATAAAGTTTAAACTCAATTTCATCTAGTCTACTTATAAAGTCATCTTCTAGCTTACCCATTCTTTCATCAACTTGTTTAAGCTCTTTACTTCTTGGTAGAACATCTTCATTTTTATAGATTTCATCATAATACAACTTCTCTAATATACGCTTCATTCAAATTCACCTTTCTTATTTTTATTTAAAAGGCAATCCAAACAAAAACATCCTTATATCCACTCACGCCCTACCTTAGTTCAGTACTGATTGGACATATCTACTCAGTACCTATTTTGATAGCAATACGCACCGTAATTTCTCTATTAAAGTTCTTATTTCTGAAATTTGCTATGTCAGTACTAAAGGTACAATAATCGCAGAAGTGTGTAAATTCCTTGATTATTAAGAGTCTTGACGATAGAGTACTGTCACCGTCTCAACATGGGTAGTATGGGAAAACATATCTACCGGCTGTATCTCTAAGGTCTTATATCCCAGTTCATCTAATATCCCTAAATCCCTAGCCAATGTACTTGGTTTACATGATACATATACTACTCTTTTAGGCTTCATCATAGCTATAGTTTCTAATACTACTCTATCACAGCCCTTTCTTGGTGGATCAACGACTACTACATCGGCCCTGAGTCCTTCTTTGTATAGCTTTGGTATTACTTCCTCGGCTTTCCCAACAAAAAACTCAGTATTATTAAGTTTATTGAGGCTTGCATTTCTTTTAGCATCATTTATGGCGGCTTCAATAACTTCTATACCATATACTTTCTTTGCTTTTTGAGCTAAAGACAGGGATATGGTACCTATTCCACAATATATATCAAATACAGTTTCATTTCCTGTAAGGTTAGCGTATTCCAATGTTTTATCATATAATACCTTTGTTTGGAAGGGGTTTACTTGAAAAAAGGATAGCGGTGAGATTTCAAATTTAAGATCCCCTATATAATCTAAAATCTTATCCTGACCATATAGTGTATGGCATTGTCGTCCCAATATTACATTGGTTTTCTTTGTATTTATATTCTGAACTATACTTTTTATTTGAGGAATATTTTTTATTAATTCATTTATTATTTCATCTTTAAATGGCATTTGATTGCCATTTGTGACGATAACCACCATCAAATCTCCCGTTCCATAGGATACCCTTGTCAGTATATGTCTCATCAATCCTTTGCCCGATTTACTATCATATATAGATAGCTTCTTATCATCAATAAATTTCTTGAAAACATTTAATATTTCATTATTTACTTCATGTTGTATTGGACATCCTTCAATATCCACAATTTCATGGGTTCCTTTCTTATAAAAACCTATAATAGCTCTTCCATTTTCCCTACCAATAGGAAACTGAGCTTTATTTCTATAGTTATAGGGCTTATCCATACCAAGAACATCATGAATTAGAACATCTTCAAGCTTTCCTATTCTTTCTATACTAGATGTAACCTTATTCTTTTTGATTTCAAGCTGTTGAGCATAATCTATATGCTGTGTTTGGCATCCTCCACACTCCTTAGCTACGGGACAAACCGGCTTAATCCTATACTGAGAAGGCTTAATTATCTCGATAATTCTCCCTAATGCATATTTTTTCTTCACTTTAGTAATTTCAACTAAAACTTTGTCATATGGTATTCCACCTTCTATAAAAATGGTAAAACCATCTACTTTCCCTATTCCTTCTCCACCTTCACCAAGGTCTTGTATTATAAGCTTATATCTACTTTTCTCTTCTACAGGTATATTAGTCATACTGTTCCTCCTAATATAGATAAACAACACTAGTATTTGAAATTTATTGAACCTTAAAGCTGTTTATCCTTGGATATTTCAAAAATATTTTATGTAATAATTGTTTAAAATTAGAAAAATTTCATAAAATGCTTTATACTATATATATAAAGCTTGTATAAGGAGTGTTCTAATATGCTTAAAACTTTTTTTAATCTCTTTTTAATTGTTATTATCTGTTTTTCAGCCTCCATTATGCCCCTAAATACTTCCTTATTTAATCTACCTAACAACTTATTTAAAAGTATAACCTTAAGCAAACCATCCAATGAAGTAGAGACTTTAAGCAGCAGTTATGAAACAAATATTGCTAAGACTTCTCTACATGATCCAACTAATATAGAGTTTATCATGATTGGTCAGCTAGATAAAGGGGCTTTTGTTCTAGGCGATAACCATGATATGATTCTAGAAGTTTTTAGCAATAATAATTTAGTAAAAAAATACATCAATACTGAATTTGTAACTGGTTTAGGTAGTCTAGATAATGATGGCCTTAAAATTAAATACTCATTTGACATTTCTCAGGAAAATTTAGGACTAGATAGCGGCTCCTATAGCTTTAGAATATATTCCACTGGAGAAATGTTTTCTGATGTAGACCCCTACGAAATATTTGTTACTTATCTAAGTAATTCTAAATACGTCTCATCAAAAAATGTAGTAGAAGAAGGTAATATGTATTTAACTTTATATTACCCAGATAAAAATTATGACTATCTAGTTCCCGTTTCCCGAAAAATACCTTATACCAATAAAACTATTAGGACAAGCATCGATAATCTACTTTTAGGTCCAGACCCTTCACTGGGTCTATGCAGTGATGCCCCTATACCCCATGTCCCTAGAATACGAGTTAAAAATAAAACAGCATATCTCTATCTTCCCAAGGATATTGGGAAATTTGATAAAGACTCACCCCTTAGTAAATTTGCATTAAACTCCTTTGTCAATACTTTGACGGGAATAGATGGAGTGGATGCTGTAAAATTCCTAAAAGGTAGCAGAGAAACAAATACATTTTTTAATGGAACCAACACTAAGGAAGCATTTAAAAAAATAGACTCCCCAAGAATATTTTTGGGTCTTGAAACGGATACTGATAAATTTTTACTAACCCCCATTAAACTGGAGGAAAAAAATATGGATATAGATAACCTAGTCCCTATAGTCTTTAATTCCTTAAAAACTTGTACTGTAAATGCTACTCATCATAATAAATTATTAGGTACTATCCCTGAGAATGTAGAGCTTTTAAATTATAAATACAATAACGAAGAGTTAACTTTAAATTTTAATAGTAATTTTCTACTTGCCTATAGCAAAAGAATGGATATCCAAAGTATGATGGTAGATAGCATAATATATTCCTTTACTAGTATACCTGAAATCAGTAAAGTATCTATCCTAGTAGATGGTGACATTGTTGATTCTATTAATGGCATAGACATCTCCCATCCTTTAGTGGCTCCTCAATTTATAAATGTTGAAAATTAGAACAATATAGATTTCAGTCAAAAAATAAACTGGTCATCTTACTTATCCCTTTGATTATTTTTAAATATGCCTTAAGCAAAAAAATTTGGCGCCCTTGGGCGCCATTAATATATTAGAATCAGTTACACATCGTAAATCGTAAACAATAACCAACTATGAAGTATATAATACTTTAGTTGATTATGTACAGAATACGAATTAAGATTACTCTTCTTTAAATTATAATACATATTTATATTCTTTATACATTAATTTTTAAATTTTTTACATAAATTTAATTTTATTTTGTGCATTGCTCTAAAATATCCCATACTTCTTTATTAACTTTTTTTATTTTTACTGGTTTCAGATCTTTATTTACAAAACCATGGATTGTTTTCCCACTGGCTAGAAGAACATCGTCTTCTTTTCTTATAACTTCATAACTAAAGGTAATTCTAATACCCTTTAAAGTATCAATTTTAGTTCTAATGATAATTTCATCATAATATTTTGCTGGTTTTATATACCTACATGAACTCTCAGTTACAGGTAGTATTATACCTTCTTCCTCAAGTCTTCTATATGTATACCCTAGAGAACTGAAAAACTCAGATCTTCCTACCTCAAACCATGTATAGTAGTTGCCATGATAAACTATACCCATTTGATCTGTTTCTCCATATCGAACTCTAATCAAAGCATCATTTGTATACATATAATTCCTCCTTCAGATATCTGCTAAAGCACCCTTGCTTTCCCACTATATACTAAACCTCTTATTGAATCAACAGTTATTATTTGATCATCTTCTAAAAGTCTTGTTGCAGTTTCAGCCCCAACTATAACTGGTTTTCCTAAACTCAACCCAGCTATGGCAGCATGAGAAGAAAGTCCGGCTTCCTCTACAATGATAGCTGACGCCTTCTCCATATATTTTATCATATCTTTATCCGTAGCAATAGTAACTAAAATATCCCCTTCTTCAAACTTGGATTCAAGTTCTGAAGAAGTCATTACATTACAAACTTTACCTGCCGCCGCACTTTTTCCTACTCCCATTCCCTTGATCAATATCTCTCCAACGATATGCACCTTAATTAGATTAGTTGCTCCTGCTACTCCAACAGGTACTCCAGCTGTTATAACCACAAGATCTCCATTTTCTATATATCCATATTCCTTAGCCTTGCTAATAGATAGATCAAATATCTCATCAGTTGAATCTACATCCTTAATTAAAACAGGCTGAACACCCCATACAAGTATCATTCTTCTTAATATTTCTGGTGAAGTAGTGGCTGCAATGATTGGTGCCTTAGGTCTAAACTTAGAAACCATTCTGGCAGTAAAGCCTGAAGAAGTAGCACTTATGATTGCTGACGCTCCTAAATCATGGGCTGTTGTACATGTTGCATGGCTAACCGCATAAGTTACACTAGTCTCTTTATGGGCAGCTCTTTTTTGTAATATTCCTTCATAGTCTAATGACTGCTCAGTTCGCTCTGCAATATTTGCCATGGTTTTAACTGACTCTATAGGATATTTCCCAGCTGCTGTTTCTCCAGAAAGCATGATGGCATCTGTTCCATCGAAAATTGCATTTGCCACATCGGTTACTTCTGCTCTAGTTGGCCTCGGGTTTCTCATCATTGAATCAAGCATTTGAGTTGCAGTAATAACGGGTTTACCTGCCTTATTACATTTAGATATCATCTCTTTTTGTGCCAATGGTACCATTTCAGTCGGGATCTCAACCCCTAGGTCTCCTCTAGCTACCATAATTCCATCGGATACCTCGATAATCTCGTCAATATTATCAAGGCCCTCCTGATTCTCAATTTTTGATATTATTTGTATTTGATGAGCATTATTTCTTTCTAAAATCCTTCTTATCTCATGAACATCCTCTGCCTTACGTATAAACGAAGCAGCTATAAAATCAATTCCATTATTTATTCCGAACTCTATATCACTTATATCCTTTTCAGTTATTGCGGGAAGATTTATCTTTACCCCCGGTACATTTACACCTTTCTTATTCTTAACTATCCCACCATTTTTTATTTTACATTTAATATCCTTATCATCAAGTACATCTATTACCTCAAGCTCTATCAATCCATCATCAATTAGAATCCTATCTCCAGCTTTTACATCCTTTGGTAATTTGTCATATGTAATACTACATTTTGTTTCATCTCCCGATATCTCTTCAGTAGTTAATATAAATTCTTGTCCTTCGATTAATTCAACTATACCCTTTTCAAAATTCCCTGTTCTTATTTCTGGCCCCTTAGTATCAAGTAAAATAGCTACAGGAATATTTAACTCGCCTCTAACCTCTTTAATCATATCAATTCTTTCAAGATGCTCTTCATGATTTCCATGGGAAAAGTTTAGCCTTGCCACATTAAGTCCATTCTCTACCAATGTCCCAAATATTTCTTTTGATTCACTAGCTGGGCCTATTGTACAAACAATCTTCGTTTTTCTCATATCTTCACCCCTCGTATTATTATTTACTTTTTATATTGATAATATTTTAGTAAGCTCATACATCTCTTTATCAATTTCTTTATCCTTTTCAAGTGCTTCATTTATATCTAAATCAATAATTTTATTTTCCTTTATTCCAATGGCTCTACCCTTCTTACCTTCTAAGAGAAGCTCGATACTTTTTGAGCCAAACCTACTTGCAAGCACCCTGTCGCGGGCGGTAGGTGTCCCTCCTCTTTGCAGGTGTCCCATGATAGTTACGCGAGTTTCTATATCTGTTCTTTTATTTATTTCCTCAGCTATTTCATAGGGCTTACCAATCCCTTCAGCAACCATAATAATACTGTGAAGTTTACCACGGTTCCTACCACTAATAAGCTTCTTACAAATTGCGTCCATATTAAAATCAATTTCTGGTATCATTATACTTTCTGCTCCACCTGCAAGTCCAGCATATAAGGCAATATCTCCACAATGCCTTCCCATTACTTCAACTATATTGGCTCTTCCATGGGATGATGATGTGTCTCTTAAGTTTCCAATAGCATTTACAACGGTATTAACGGCAGTATCAAATCCAATGGTGTAATCTGTGTATCCTAAATCATTATCTATAGTTCCAGGTATTCCTATAGTGGGAAAACCACTTTCACTCAAATCCTTTGCTCCTCTAAAGGAACCATCCCCTCCAATTATAACTAAACCATCGATACCAAATATTCTTAGAACATCTAGGGCTTTTTGAAATCCTCTTTCTGTCATAAATTCCTTACTTCGGGCAGACCTAAGTATTGTCCCACCTCGATGTATTATATCCCCTACAGAGGAAAGGTTCATATCTTCAATGTCTCCCTCTAAAAGCCCCTGATATCCCCTTTTAATACCTACAATCTTTAAGTCCTTAAAAATAGCTGTTCTTATAATAGACCTAATCGCGGCATTCATACCTGGGGCATCTCCTCCACTTGTTAAAACACCTACTTTTCTCACAAAATCACTCCTTATATGCAATTCATATAGGGTTATGAAGAAAGCAAATACTAGATATCAAGATGTCTAAATTAGTTTTATATTACTAAAAAACATACAATCCAATATCATAAATAATTTTTATAACCCTTAATATATTTAAGGGAAGTAATATTACTTCCCTATAAATTTTCTATCTGCAAACATCAAAGTTGTATCTAAATAAAGGCCATTAAGTCTTAGCTATCTCAAAATATATTTTTAAATTAATACTCATCACTTAAAACATTATGTGCTTCATCTGCTTCAGCCTCTGGTACTAATAATTCAAACATACCATCTTCTTTTTTACCAATTGTTCTTATTTTCACTAAAAATCCCTCTAAACTTAGTTTATCTTTTATTCTTTCAGCATCCTTTTCTTGGTGCGTTACATATATTACAGTCCACATACGGGTCTTCCCTTCCAAAACCTAATTTTGTTTTAATTTTAAATCATTTTGAGTAAAATTTCAATAGAACAAAGTATGTAATTATTTTTACAAAGCCTATACATGATGATATTTATTGGCCTATAGCAAGCTATATTCATAAAAGTGCCTATAGTTTAAATTTTCTATAATTATTTTTGTCTATTAAGTAGTATTCTTCTATTTTCTTCATATAATTAATATAACACTATTTTTGATATACAAATAAATAAGGAAATTGCATAATTGTAACTTGGCTGGGTTGCATAATACATTGAGTACGGCTTTTGAGATTTCAAAACTATATATAGTAGACAATTTTCACAGAAGGTAATTATGCAATTTGCTCAAACAATAATTTATATTGAATTAATTTAAGGAGGCCTATTTTTGAAAAATATTGTCGTAAAAATGATGCTGGATAGAGGCGTAAACATTGAAGATATAGCAAATTTAGTTTATTTTCTTCAATCAAAATATTGTAAATTAACTATTGAAGAATGTATAAGCTGTGTAGATAGAGTTTTAGAAAAACGAGAGGTTCAACATGCAATATTAACCGGTATTGCCCTAGATATTTTAGCAGAACAGGATAAATTAGAAGAACCTCTACTGAGCATACTAAAAAAAGATGAATCATTATACGGCATTGATGAAATATTAGCCCTTAGTATAACCAATATATATGGATCAATTGGACTAACAAACTTTGGCTATTTAGATAAAGAAAAAATAGGAATACTAAAGGAGCTTAACATTAAGGGCCCTAGGGTTCATACTTTTTTAGACGATCTAGTTGCAGGAATTGCAGCAGCCGCTTCAGCAAGAATTGCACATTCTAAAGCCGACAGTTAACACTATATAATATTGAATCTAGCAAATTTTTATAGAGTCCTTACCTAAAATATCCTTTAATTCTTTTATAATGCTTTCATCAACCTTAATCCATAAATCTTTATCAGCCAATAACTTTCTTTTTTCCGATTCTATATATATATATACAGGTGTATTCCCCCTTTTTTTCTTTAAAATTTCTTTGATTTTGTTCATCATTGTCATATCTCTATCCCTCAATTTTAAATACAACTTCTTTTCTTTCTTAGACATTGATCTAAGAGTATTTGTTGTAATCATATTAACATTTTCTTCAGTTAAAGGAAGAATATTTTCAGCTATTATTTTAGGTTCTTCGTCTTCCTTTAAATTTATTTTCCCAACCACTGTTATTATACTGTCTTCAAACAAATATGAACTACATCTATCGTAAACTCCTGGAAAAACTATAACTTCAATGGTTCCAAACAAATCCTCCAGAGTCAAAAAAGCCATAAGATTATTATTTTTAGTTGTCTTGTTCAATTTTTTCATTATTATGCCAGGAATAACAATTCTATGGCCATCTCGCAACCCCTGTTTTGTCTCATCTTCACTAAGTTCCTTTAGATCATTAGAATTCACGCTTGAAACTTTATTTATTAGGTGTTCATATTCTGAGAGGGGATGTCCACTTAAATAAATTCCCAACATTTCCTTTTCAAAATTTAATAAATACTTATGAGAAAATTCTTTAACATCGGGTAAAATATCGTTCTTAACGGCATTAGGTAAGGTATCTTGATATGAATTGAATAGGGATACCTGCCCTTCTATATTTCTTCTTCTATCCTGCTGTACCCCCTCAATCACTCTTTCATAAACAGCAAGTAGTCCAGCTCTAGTTACCCTAAGACCATCAAAGGCCCCAGCCTTTATCATACTTTCTACAGCTCTTTTATTTAATTCCCTTGTTTCTATCCTTTCACAAAAGTCAACAAAACTACTATACTTTGTATTTTTTCTTGCCTTTACTATTGATTTAATAATACCAATTCCAACATTTTTTATAGCTAATAGTCCAAATCTAATTTTATCATTTGAAACTGTAAATTTAGCAAAGCTCTCATTTATACTAGGCTGTAAGATACCTATATTCATTCTCTTACAATCACCTATGTATTGTGCAATCTTTGAAGAATTCCCCATTACGCTTGTCATAAGTGCTGCCATAAATTCAACTGGATAATGACACTTTAAATATGCCGTCTGATAAGCCAAAACCGCATAGCTTGCAGCATGGCTTTTATTAAATGCATATTTTGCAAAATCAATCATATCATCAAAGATAATATTTGCTTTTTTCTCACTAACACCATTTCTTATACATCCGGCTATTTCAACATTACCGTCCACATCTAATTTACCGTTTATAAAGTACTCTCTTTCTTTCTCCATTACATCCATTTTCTTTTTTCCCATTGCCCTTCTCACAAGGTCACTTCGTCCATAACTATAACCGCCTAATTCCCTAACTACTTGCATAACTTGTTCTTGATACACTAGACAGCCATAGGTAACCTTTAATATGGGCTCTAATTTTGGATGAATATAAGTCACTTTATGGGGATTTTTTTTATTTTCTATATATTTAGGAATTGAATCCATTGGCCCTGGTCTAAAAAGAGAGATTCCTGCGATAATATCTTCAAGACACTCCGGGGCCAATTCCTTCATAAATTGCCTCATACCGGAGCTTTCTAACTGAAAGATTCCTAGGGTTTCACCACTGCTTATTAATTTATAGGTCTCTGGATCATCATAGGGAATCTCTTCAAAATCAATATCAATATTTTTATTATACTTTATAAGTTTAATGGCATCCTTTATTACCGTTAAATTTCTCAATCCAAGGAAATCCATCTTTAAAAGACCTAATTCCTCCAATAATGTCATATTGTATTGAGTAGTTATATTATTGTCATGTAGATACAGGGGAACATATTCATTAACAGCTTTTTTGGATATTACTACTCCCGCAGCATGGGTTGAAGCATGGCGAGGTAACCCTTCTACTGCCATTGCAACATCTATTAAGTATTTCGCATTATCATCATTAACATATATCTCCTTGAGCTTGGGATTAAGCTCCATGGCCTTCTCTATAGTCATTCCCCCAGGCTGATGGGGTATCGCCTTAGCTATTTTATCTACATCACCATAGGACATATTTATTACTCTTCCAACATCCCTTATGGCTCCTCTAGCTGCCATTGTACCGAAGGTAATTATTTGAGCAACCTTTTCCTTGCCATACTTATCTATAACATAATCAATTACTTCTTGACGTCTTTCATCCTCAAAATCAATATCTATATCTGGCATAGTTATTCTTTCAGGATTTAGAAATCTTTCAAATATCAAATTGTATTTAATAGGATCAATATCCGTTATATTAAGTGTATATGCAACAATACTTCCACCACAGCTTCCTCTACCAGGCCCTACTACAATTCCATTGTCCTTTGCATACTTTATGAAATCCCATACAATTAGAAAATAGTCCACATAGCCCATATCTTCTATTGTCTTAAGTTCATATTCCAATCTTTTCTTGATTTCATCAGTTATAATACTATATCGTCTTTTAAGTCCCTGACCACAAAGCTTCCTTAAGTATTCACTGGGATCATACTCCCGGGGCACATCAAATCCTGGTAAATGCATTTGATTAAAGTCAAATGTAACATTACACATCTGTGCTATCCTTAAGGTGTTTTCTATAGCTTCCTCAGCATATGAAAATAAGTTGGTCATCTCCTCAGGAGACTTCAAATAAAATTCGCTACTAGGAAACTTCATTCTATCTTCATCATCTAGGGTCTTTCCCGTTTGAATGCACAATAGTATATCATGGGCACTATGATCTTCTTTATTTAAATAATGTACATCATTAGTAGCTACTATAGGTATTCCCGTTTCTTTACTAAGCTTTATAACCCCTTCATTAACTGCCCTTTGCTCCTCTATCCTATGATCCTGCATTTCCAAATAGAAATTATCTTGTCCAAAAATGTTATTTAACTTTAATGCCAATTCTTTAGCACCCTTATAATTACCTTCTAAAATTTTTCTATTTATATCTCCCGCGAGACAGGCACTAAGACAAATTATATCATCACTATATTCTTCTAATATCTCAAAATCTATTCTAGGTTTATAGTAAAACCCTTCGGTATAGCCCTTTGATACTATCTTAATCAAATTATTATATCCATTATTATTTTTAGCAAGTAAAACTAGGTGACCCATATGCTTATCCCTTACAGGGTCTTTTTGGAAACGAGTTCTCGGTGCTGTATAAACTTCACAGCCTATTATAGGTTTTATACCGTGTTTCTTAGCTTGTTTATAAAAATCTATTACACCAAACATAGCTCCATGGTCAGTAATGGCAACAGAATCCATTCCTAGTTCTTTGACCCTGCTAAATAATTTTGATATTCTTGTATATCCATCTAATAAACTGTATTCAGTATGAAGATGAAGATGCGCAAATCCATTTGTCATATGCCTTCATCCTTTCTAACACTATATAAAACACTTACTCTTATTAGTATTGTTATATGCTTTAATTATACTATGTATATAGGGTTTTCATAGTATAACTTAACTTATGCATGGACAAATATGCGATGGTTCTGGGCATTTTGGACTTGTATAAGTTAAAGTCTATACTAAAATCCCTATATTGTAAATAATCTAATAATTTTAATACAAATTGAACTTGCATTTAAACCCAAAGTTCCAAAGGTCATTCCGTTATTTTGATTAAGTAGGATTTTGCTATTCCACATATTTTGCAATAAAATAACTGCCCTAACTAGGCAGCTATCACTGATTTTTATATAGGATTTTAATTCAATAAATGAATATCTAAAATCAGAACAAATAAATTAGGAAATTTCATGATTATCATCAAATTTAGTATAATTCAAATTGCCATCAAATTTTGGAAATACATTTTGAATCCTTATATCTGGGTTTCTATTTGTATCCACTTCAAAATACTCCTTAACCCTTTTACCATTTTCATCTAAAAGTATTCTAACAATGGGTTTTGAAGAATCCATTCTATTTAAATCTACAACTAAACCTACTTCATTAGTATTTAGCTTTACTAAACTACCAACAGGATAGATTCCCATGCAATTTAAAAAAACCTTAACTATTTCATTGTCAAACTGGGTATGTACCATTTTACATATGTACTCCAAAGCTTTGTGAGATTCTATTTTTTTCTTATATGATCGATCGGATGTTAGGGCATCGTAAACATCGCATATGGCAACAATCCTTGAATAGGTACTAATTCGATTTACCTTCTTACCCAAGGGATAGCCATTTCCATCAACTCTCTCATGATGGCTTAATGCTACCTCAGCCGCTACTTCACTTATTTTGTTGCTTTGCTTTAAAAGCTCATATCCATATATAGTATGCTTCTTAATTATTTCATATTCTTGGGCACTTAATTTCCCAGGCTTATTTAAAATTTCCTTTGGAATTAACATTTTCCCAATATCATGTAATATTGCTCCTACACCTAAATCCATTAATCCATCGTAATCAATTTCCATATTAATACCGATAATCAAAGATAATACACAAACATTTACAGAATGTTCTAGGGTGTAATCGTCAAGTTTTCTCAATTTCCCTAAGCTAATTATTATCTCTTCATTGTTAATTAATTCATCAATTAAATTTCTTACAATAACTAAAGCTTTATCAGCTAACTTTCCATCAAAGTAAAGTTTTTCCATAGCCTCATATACAAATCTCTTTGCTTCCACTCTAGTTTCAATTAAATAAGGATCTTTATAATTTTTCCTGTTATCTAAGGCATATATATCAGGAGATTTTTCTCTTATATATACTTGTGAGATGTTGAGCGCTTTAATTTTAACTATATAGGATTGTTTTAAAACAATTCCATCTCCTAAAAGTACATTACCAAAGGAATCACATAAATTTTCCCCTAATAACATACCTTCCCTTAATTCTTTTACATTAGTTTTTACTAAGTTATAGCTCATTATGAACTCCTCCAATAGATGAGAGTCGTTATTAAATAAAATAAGTAACTTTATCTATTTTCGACATTTATTACCTAATACCTTTAAACATATAAATTTTTTTATAGGGATTGAGTCCTAAATTCAAGAAAATTATCTACAATAAAAAAAAGCTACGATAATGTAGCCCTTATAATTGTATTAACTTATTATTTATTAGATTTGATAATTCTTCTATGGCTTCTTCTTCATCTATGCCATTGACAATGATTGTAATTTTAGAATTTTGTGAGATTCCTAAAGCCATTATTCCCATAATGCTTTTGGCATTTACTCTTTCATCTTCTTTTTCAACTAAGATATCCGAGGCAAATTTGTTTGTTGTCTGAACAAATAAAGCTGCAGCCCTAGCATGCAAACCCATTTGATTCTTTATTTCAAAATCTCTTTTAATCATTATTGACTTCTCCCTTCATTTTCAATTGTTCTGCTATCCTTTCGATTTTCCTTAATCTATGATTTACTCCTGATTTACCTACCGGAGGTGTTAGCATCTGTCCCAGTTCCTTTAAACTTGCATTTTTATATTTTAGTCGTAGCTCCGCTATCTCTCTTAAATTGTTTGGCAATATTTTAAATCCAGTTGTGTTCTCAATATATTGGATATTATTTATCTGTCTTATTGATGCTTCAACAATCTTACTCAAATTAGCTGTCTCACAATTTACTATCCTATTGACATTGTTTCTCATTTGTTTAATTATACGAATGTTCTCTAAATGCAGTAAAGCATTATGAGCCCCAATAATATTCAGTAAATCAACGATCTGATCTCCTTCTTTTAAGTACACAATATAATTATTCTTTCTTAGGATAACCTTTGCATTTAATCCATAGCTATTAATTAATTTGGATAGTTCCTCACTAAACTCTTCATTATGGGTTACAAACTCAAGGTGATAGGTCTTTTCCGGATCACTAACAGAGCCTCCACCTAAAAAAGCTCCTCTTAAATAGGCCCTTCTACAGCATTCTTTTTGCAATAAATTTTGGGGTAATTTATAATTTATACCAAAGCTATTATTATCAAAACTAATTATTTCTAGTTCTTGCAATACTTCAGTTGCATCAGTAATTAAAATTACATAGCTATTTCCCTTTTTCAAAACCTTGTTCTTTTTTACTAAGACTTCCGTTTGGGCTCCAAAATTATTCTTGAAAAGCTTAAAAATCAATCGAGCAATAGCAGGGTTTTCAGTTGTAACACTTATATTCACTTTATTTAGTCCTGCTAATTGTATAGTTCCACTCATTCTAAGTAAGGATGATGCTTCGGCAAACTGACAACATTTATTCTCAAACATTTTTCTTACAAGTTCATTTTTTGTTTTAGATGAAAACGACATAAAATCACCAACTTTGCTAATTACAGCCCTATATATAATAATATGTTTAAATAGATGAGGAAATTACATAATAAATTAAAGTTTTGACCAGGAGCTTTATATGTAAGTTTCTCAGATAATTATATTATATATAATGCATTTCAAAATCAATATTATAAAGGGTCTTCATAGTATAACTTAGCTTATACATCGACAAATATGCGATGTTTCTGGGCATTTTGGACGTGTATAAGTTAAGATTTTGACTAAAATTCCCATATATAGATATTCCAGTCAAAAATTTATTTGGAACCCTCTATATTTAATAGTTTGCTAAAATTCAAATAATATTATGATAGCAGTATGAAAACTATTCTATTATATTTTGATTTATTTTTTATATTATATCACAATTTTTTAAATAATCATTAAGAATTTGTCAAACTCAACAAATTGCATAATTACTACTTAAACCAACTAAAATTTGTATGTTTAGCTTAAATATATCACTTAGTTGTTTTGAGAATAAAGTAATACGAATAAGTAAATACTATTTTTGAAACATTAAAGTTATTTAGGGATATAGGGATTTTAATATAGACTTTAAGCTATACTATAAAAACCCTATATTAATAATTAAAATATATTCCACTAATACTGGAGGTATAACTATGAACAGTCCTCAAATGGAGGTTAAATGTTCTGTTACAAATTGTAAATATAATAAACAAAACCATTGCTATGCAAAGAATCTAGAAGTAAACGCCATGGGTGATGGTTATGCTAAAACCAGTGATGGTACTGCATGTACAACCTTCGTATCAAAATCAGACAATAATGAAACCTTTTAATTTTAAAAGACCTCATTTACAATGAGGTCTTTTATTTTTTATTTCCTTTATAGCTTTTTCAATGATATTTCTTTCGTCATTATATTTTGCCATATCCTTGACTCTATCTATATGAATAAATCTAGCATCTACAAAGCCCTCTTCTTTTTGAGGATTACATGACATATTTCTTGCTTTCATTAGATACCAATGAACAGTTTTATTTATTATTTCGTTATCTTTCCAGCTATTTTTAAAGGAATATTGAATCTTTCCAACATATTTTATAGCATCAGCCTTAACTCCACTTTCTTCAAAAACTTCCCTTATAGAAGTATCCTTTGTATTTTCATTTTCTTCTATTTTACCCTTTGGTAATACCCAGTCACCATTATATTTTTTCAGAAGCAAAATAGCATTACCAAAATATACAACTCCACCTGCACTTATTTCTTCTCTCAATTGTTCCACTCCTTATGCTAAGGCAGATTTAAAAAATAAACTAGTAATCTTACTCGTCCTTTTGATTCTTTTTACCGTGACCGATGACCTAGAAAATAATCAAAATAACTTCATAACCTGACTTGTTTATCTTTTTCCTATGCCTAAAAAACTTCTATAAGCCCAAATCTGTATTTCTTATAACATTGTTAATACTTATATTATAATATATTAGAAAATACTATCATTCGGAACAATTTATTAATAGTATACCATAATAAAGTTAACATAGTATGGTAATAATTTCAATAATATTATTACAGATTATATATTTGATGGTATGGCTTTGAGGATTTTAAAACTATATGTAGTAGATGTTTCTTATATAAAGTAATTATGCAATTTGCTCACATAAAAATTAAGGTGACAAAATTTCTGCCACCCCATTCTAATCTATTTCTTATTATTTGTCATTTTTTAATTTTATGGTTTCTTACCTTTTTCATTATTGAATTCAATTCAAAAAATCTCATTTTATCATCACTATATCCTTTATTAATAGCCATTTCTAATATAGCTTCAGATAATTTGAAGGCATCGTGTCTAAGATACCTCTTTTTCACCTCTATAAAATTATCCTGAACTAACTTTATTCCCCGCCTTTTGAATAACTCTTTATCTCTATCATGTATTTGAACGGGCCTTGCACCCTCATACTTATATTTTATAAAGATATCCTCGGGTATTTTTTTATTATTTACATAAACATAGTCAATTATATCTTCATTGGTATGCTTATATATAGCTTTAACATGATCACCAACTGAATAATCATCGGTTTCTCCAGGTTGAGTCATTACGTTTGACACATATACCTTCATTGCCGATGATTTAGTTATCATCTTCGTCATATCTTCAACCAAAAGATTTGGTAAAATACTTGTATATAAGCTTCCAGGCCCAAGTATTATGACATCTGCATCAATTATAGCTTCTTTAGCTTCTAATAGGGGTTTGACTTTCTTAGGTTTGAGGAACACACTATCAACAGGACTTTCTAACTCCTTACTCTTTATAGGAATCTGGGACTCTCCCTTTATTATCTTGCCATTTGTTAATTTTGCATATAAAGTAACATCTTCGCTTGTTACAGGAATTACTTTTCCTACAACGGCAAAAATATCATTTATTCTTTTTATAGCATCTTCAAAGTTATCTGATATTCCCACCATTGCTGCTATTAAAAGATTTCCAAAGTTTTGACCTTTATATGTCCCTTCTTTAAATCTATATTGTAGAAGCTTTTCCATAATGGGCTCAGTATCAGCTAAAGCTAAAATACAGTTTCTTATATCGCCAGGAGGCAGCATTCCCAAGTCTTCCCTAAGCTTTCCTGACCCTCCACCATCATCAGCAACTGTAACAATTGCCGTGATATTAGATGTAAACCTTTTTAGTCCCCTCAATAAAACGGATAACCCCGTTCCTCCACCTATAACCACTACTTTTAATCCTCGATTTAAAATACCTTTATCATATAAATAATTAATGTTCTTTGAGGTATTAAAAGCTCCGTTAGAGGCCAGCATCTTAGTTAAACTTTTCACCCCACAATAAATAGCTATTAGAAAAATAATAACCCCTAGTATAATAAATGCCAGCATATATTCCGCTTCTATAGTTGGTTCATCTATATTATTAAGTAAATTATAAATACCTATATTGATGAGTATTAGCCCTATCAGCCCCAACACTATCCATCTTTTTATTTTAATACCAGGTTTAAGCCAGAAAAAAATTTTCATTGCCCCCTTATACTTTTTATTTTAAGTTAAAGTCTATACTAAAATCCCTATAGTAAATTTATTTTTGACTATCCCCTTGGTGTATCTCTATGACTTACTTTTACTCTTTGACCCTTTTCCTTTAAATAATTATATAGAATATTAGCTACCGTTACAGACCTATGCTTTCCTCCTGTACAGCCGATAGCTATGACAAGCTGAAATTTACCTTCCCTTTCATAGTAGGGTATTAGAAAATCTATAAGATCATTGAGTCTTTTAACAAACTCTATACTCTCAGGCCATTTCATAACATAATCCCTCACACTTTTATCATTACCAGTAAATTCTCTGAGTTCAGGTATATAATGTGGATTAGGTAGGAATCTTACATCGAATACTAAATCAGCATCTAAGGGAATGCCCTTTTTAAATCCAAAGGATAGAATTGAAATGATAATATTATTAGCAGTCCCCTCAATATATACTTTTTTTATTTCTTCTTTCAACTGCCCAGGAGTCATATTGGAAGTATCGATTATTTTATTGGCTTTATGCTTTAAATCTTCTAGTTTTTCTCTTTCTGCATTTATTCCATCAATAATTCTTCCTTCAGTACTCAAGGGATGAACTCTTCTTGTCTCTTTAAATCTTTTTATTAGACTCTCATCCGATGCATCAAGGAATAATATCTCATACTTGTATCCACTATTTTCAAGCTCATCAAGACTTTTAAAAAGATCGTTAAAGAATGTACGTCCCCTAATATCTATTACTAAAGCTATTTTCTGAATCTCACCTCTATTGATAAAACATAATTCTGCAAATTTGGGTATTAATACAGGAGGTAAGTTATCCACACAATAAAATCCTAAATCCTCCATACATCTCATGGCCTGGCTTTTCCCCGCACCTGATAAACCAGTTATTATAACAAATTTCATAAACCCACCTCATCCTCTGTAAAGTTGAAAGTTACAAGCTTTTGGCTCTAGCTTTGAAGTTCCTAGAAAACCTAAAGTTACGTCCACATGTTATTAACAAGTTATTCTTCTGCATTTATTATTCTATCTACACTTAAACCCGCTTGTATGGCACGATTTATACCTTTCTCAACGTTGCCTATATCTTCTGGAGTATGGGCATCACTACTAATTACAAATTTTGCTCCTTCCTTCATTGCAACCTTGATATACTCTACGGTTAGATGTCCATGACTGCTATTAATCTCTAAAGCTGTATCATTTTGGACTGCCGATATAGCCACTTCCTTTGTATCAATTGATGCCTTTGCTCCTGGATGGGTCAAAATATCTATATCATATTTACTTAAAGCTTCTATCACAGCTTTCGTATTAATAACCCTGGATTTTCTTTCAATAGACGGTAATAATGGACTTAGAACATTATAGATTTGAACCTTTGCACCCTCTATAAGCTTATCGGGTATACTTCCGAAATGAAAGCCTGCCAATAAAATATCTAATTCCTTCATTATTTCTTCATCTACATCGATTTTTCCATCTGTCCCAATTATATTTGCTTCTAATCCAAATTTCACTTTGATATCAGTGTTTACTCTATTGATATCATCGATCTCTTTTCTAATTTTTTTTATATTTTTCCTTTTCACTCCATAACCTATATGCTTTGGCCCATGATCGGTAATGCCCAACTCTCTAAGACCTTTTTTCTTTGCAGCTTCTACATTTTCAATGATAGTTCCCTTAGCATCCCCACTATATATAGAATGGGTATGATAATCAGCAAATATTTTCATTTTATCACCACTATTCTTCTCCAATTATTTTTACTTCTGTTTCCAACTCAATATCGAATTTATCCTTCACTACTTTTTGTACAAGTTTTATAAGATTATATACATCCTCATAGGTAGCATTGCCTAAATTAACTACAAAGCCACAATGCATATCAGATACTTGTGCATTTCCTACTCTCACTCCCTTTAAGCCTGAATCCTCAATTAACTTCCCGGCATATTGCCCAACAGGTCTCTTAAAGGTGCTTCCTGCACTAGGTAGATGTAAAGGTTGTTTAGATGTCCGCCTTTTAGTTAAATCATGGGTTATACCTTTTATTTTTTCATAGTCCCCTTTATTTAATTCCATATCTACTTCCAGCACTATATAATTCTTTTCTTGAATAATACTTTTTCTATATCCTAATTTTAATTGTTCTTTATTTAGATAAATTATTTTACCCTCATTATCTAAAACAGATGCTCCTATAACCACATCCTTCATTTCTCCTCCATAGGCTCCAGCATTCATTGCAACAGCACCGCCTAAGGTTCCGGGTATACCACTGGCAAATTCAAATCCTTCAAGGCTCTCCTCCATAATTAACTTAGATAGTCGGGAAAGCAATACCCCGGACTTTGCCTTTATCTTTGTACCCCTTACTACTACATCATTAAAATTATCTGCTATCTTTATTACAACTCCTCTAATCCCTTTATGTCTCACCAATATATTACTACCATTACCTATTATATAATAGGTAATATTATTATCTTTGCAGTACTTTAGTATAGATGTTATTTCCTCTATTGTTCTAGGCAATATCATTATATCGGCAGGTCCACCGATTTTAAATGAGGTATGCTTTTTCATTATTTCATTTACTAATATATTTTTAGGATTAATAATATTAAAAATATCTTCATATTTTTTATTTATATCCATAAATCCATCTCCCAACACAAATGATTATAATTATTATTTAAAGTCAAGATAAGTATACCTTTTTGAATCTATAAACACAAGGAGAAATAGCTATTGGCTATTTGCTAATGTCTGATCAATCTTTTCCTTTGCAGATTTTATTGCTTCCTCCGATGTTTTTTTCCCTAATATAGCCATCCTAATTTGACTTTGCAATGCATCATCTATTAATCCCCAATTGGAATGCACACCTATCACTTCAGATTTTTCCAGATTTTTTTCTATATGAGACATAAGCTTATCATTTTTATACATATTGTTTAAATCCTTTTTAACAGGAAAAGCCCCTTGCTTATATATTTCTTTTTGACCTTCATCATTTGCCAAGTATTCTATGAACTTTATACACATTTTAAGCTTTTTTTCATCCTCCTGTTTAAAAATTCCATAGGCAGTAATGGTATTCCCTGATGATATAGGTTTTCCAACCTTCCCGGTAGGATAATTTGCAACCCCGAAATTAAAGCCCTTTCCTCTATTATTTAATACTCTTAAAACATTTATTAAGGATGTTTTACCTGGGTAAACCGCCACCTTCTTATCTATGGCAAAGCTCTTCCATGCTTCTACAGAACTATTTGAGCCGAAGTTTTTGGGAGTAACACCATGAACTAATTTTAAATCTGTTAATTTCTTTAATCCGGATATTGCTTTTTCATCATGGAACTCATATTTACCGTTTTTAGTGTTTATTATTTTTCCTCCATCGCTTAGGAGAATTCCAAATGTACTATATGAATTAGGTTTTATATATGAATTAAACCCAAAAACATCAGCATCCCCATCCCCGTTTTTATCACAGGTCAATTTTTTTAATACTTCAACAAACTCGTCATAGGTCCAATTTCCATCCTTGGGGGGTTTAACCCCCGCCTCATTAAATAAATCCATATTCAAAAAAAGACAGTGGTCTTCCATCATATAGGGAAGACCCCATATTTTATTGTCATATGTTACAGCGGAAATTACATTAGTTTTATATTTATCTATTTCATCGTTGTCTATGTGCCTATCCAATGGCTCCAAAACACCCCTACATATGATTTCATAATTTGCACCAACAGGTGCTATATCAGGGCAGGCATTGGCTTTAATTGCTGTTTCCAGCTCTATATGCCCAAATTCAGAGTTCAATGGCTTAAAATCTATAATAACCCCTGGATTATTTCTTTCGAAAGCTTTTATTTTTCCCATAATCCATGAATACTTATATCCTGTTTCTACATCTAGCCTAGGATAATCTCTAACTGTTATAATGCCCTTCCATTCAATATTCTTCTTGAAGACCTTATCAAATAATTCATCGATTTGAGGTTTCATTAAAAAATGAGGGGCAAAAAGAATAAACACTATTAATGCTAGACAAAGAAAAAGGGTAAAAGGTCTGTACTTTATACGCTTCATATGTACACCTCCTACCCTATATTTATTAATATATCTCTTGGTCTATTCCTTAATTTTGTCTACCTATTAGTTTAATTCCATTACCATATAATCATGGTCAAGTAAATCGATATACAATAATTTATTTCTTAATAAATCTCCTTTATTAAGCAAAACCTTTAAAGCCTCTGAAACTTGTATAGAAGCAATTAGTGCCGGTGTGAAGGATGGATTGCCTAATTCATTCTCTAATCCTTTCCCTCCCCTTGTTGGATATATTTTATCTAATGTGTTATCTCCAGGAAATATCGTTGATACTTGTCCATACCATCCTGCAATAGCACCATGAATGAAGGGAATATTTAAATTGGAAGCTGTGTTTTGTAATAAAAATCTAGTTTCTATTTTATCAACTGCATCCACAATCAAATCATGACCTGCTAATATGGCTTCATCATTTTCTTTAGTAATCTTTTCAGTAATAGCTGTTATTTTAACTAACGGATTCACAAGCTCCATTCTTCTTTTTGCAGTTAAAGCCTTTGCCTTCCCCAATGTTTTGATATCACAAAATATCTGTCTATTTAAATTAGTTGCATCAAAGGTATCCCCATCTATGGCGGTAATATTTCCAATTCCTAATCTACCAAGCATTTCTATTATATATCCACCCAGTCCACCACAGCCAACAACACAAACTTTAAATTCTCCAAGTCTTTCATTTTCTTCCTTGCTAAGCATTTTCATATTTCTAATGTATCTTTTCATAGAAAATCCTTCTCAACAACCTTTATTTCATCTCCAACCTTTATCTTCCCACCCCTTAATACCTTTGTGAAAATCCCTTCCTTTGGCATGATACATTGTCCAATCTGCTGAAAAATAGCACAACCAGCATGACATTCCTTTCCAATTTGAGTCACTTCCTGGGAGGTCTCTCCAATTTCCAGTTTAGTTCCAACAGGCAGCTCATAAAGATTAATTCCCTCTGTAGTAATATTTTCTGCAAATTTACCACTACATAGTCCCTTTATCCCTATTTCCTTCATTTTATCTATACTCTCTACCCCTAGAAGACTAACCTGCCTATGCCACTTACCCCCATGGGCATCTCCTTCTAATCCAAAATCCTCTATAAAGTTCCCCTGTGGAATGTTTTCTTTAGGTACTCCTTTTTTGTGACTGATACTTATTGCAACTACCTTTGGCATTCAAAATTCCCCCTGTCTCATATATCCACCGGATTTACCACCAGTTTTCCTAACAAGCCTTATATCCTTAATAACCATATCCTTATCCACTGCTTTACACATATCATAGATGGTTAAAGCTGCAATAGCTACACCATTTAAGGCTTCCATTTCAACACCAGTTTTACCAATTGTCTTAACCTTTGCCTCAATATGTACAGCATTATTTTCTTCATCAATTTCAAATTTTATATCCCCACCTGTAATAAATATATTGTGGCACATAGGTATTATATCACTGGTCTTTTTTGCTCCCATTATTCCTGCTATCTGAGCCACCGATAGCACATCTCCCTTTTTCATTTCTCCCTGGGTTATCATCTTTAATGTCTTGCTATTCATCTCTATTGATCCCCTAGCAACAGCAACCCTTTTTGTATCCTCTTTATGCCCCACTTCAACCATCTTAGCTTTACCATTTTCATTAAAATGCGTAAATTCCATATTACCCTCCTATTTGATACATGTTTCTAATGACGGGTTGATATTCATAATCATTTATCATATGTTCCTTAGGCTTGGACTCTATAGCTAATTTTAAAATATCCTTTAGCTCGATATTTTCCTTCAATAGAGTTCTTATATTAATCTCATCATTTGAATGTAAACAAGGCTTTATTTTTCCATCAGAAGTAATCCTAATCCTATTACAGCTTGAGCAAAAATGATTACTTATGGGGTTAATAAGTCCAACCCGTCCTTTTCCATTAGGTAATCTATAATACCTAGCCGGACTGGATTTGTCTTCCTTCAATATGGGCATCAACTCAGGAAACCTATCCAATATTATTGTATTGGGTATAAAGTGACTCCTAGACCATGTACTAGCTTCACCTAAAGGCATCAATTCAATAAATCTTACATCAATTTCTTCATCTAAAGTTAGTTTTATAAAATCCTTAATTTCATCATCATTAAAGCCTCCTATCAAAACAGTGTTTAGCTTTATAGGAGTTAAGCCTACTTTCTTTGCTGCTGCTATTCCCCCTAATACATCCCCAATATTTCCACCCCTAGTTATCTCCTTATATTTATTTTTATCAAGACTATCTATACTTATATTCACTCTGCTAAGTCCTGCATTTTTAAGCTCTTTTGCATACTTTTTAAGGAGTATTCCATTTGTAGTTATGGCTAAATCCTTAATTCCATCCATTCCCGATATTCTCTCTATAAGCTTTATAATTCCTCTTCTTACTAAGGGCTCTCCTCCGGTAATTCTTACCTTATCAATCCCTATCTTGACTCCTTGATTTACTATAGCTTCCAGCTCTTCGATTCTCAAAATATCATCATGGGATTTTTTGCAAAGCCCCCTTTGTGGCATACAATACTTGCACCTCAAATTACATAGGTCTGTAACAGAAATTCGTAGATAGTTTATTTTTCTCCCTATATTGTCAAGCACATAGGCACCTCCTTCTTGAGGTAGATCAATCAATTATCCTTCCTGCCTCTTCTATTTTGTACCCTCCAAGGGCTTCTAGCTTCTGTACAAATTCCTTTGCTTTTAATACTTCGATAAACCTTTTAGTTTTTTGATCCTTCAAAAACTCTGAGGGAATGGCAAAATCATATTCTTCCTCTCCTATTGGTATAAAATCAAGCCCCATAGCCCGTGCCGAAGATAGTATACCAAGTCCTACATCCGCAGTTCCCGATAATACTGCTGAAGCAACGGTCATGTGGGTAGTCATCTCCCTACCATATCCCCTTATTTTACTACTATCAATATTTAATTCCTTGAGTTTATAATCCAAGAGTATCCTTGTCCCGGAACCTTTTTGTCTGTTTACAAAAACTATATCTTCCCTTATTAGATCTTCAATGCAGTTAATATCCTTTGGATTATTCTTTTTAACCATAAGTCCTTGTATTCTTTTTACTCCTTTTATAAGACACACTTTTCTACCCTTTAAATACTTTTTTATATACTCCCTATTATATGTGCCAGTTACTTCGTCTAGGAGATGTATAGGAGAAATATGGGCTTCTCCTCTTTTAATTGCCATAATACCTCCTAAACTCCCTACATGGGCTGAAGATAAATTAACATCCGGATATCTTTCATGTATCATATTTGCTATGATATCCATTATCAAGTCATGACTTCCTATGGAAACTATGGTATTGTTTATACTTTCCAAATCCTTTAGAAGCTCTATTTCAATAATTTCTCCGGCCTCGATACCCTCAACATTTTTAGGAATTTTAGCTATTCCATCGGCTTTAACTAGGGACATCATGATTCCAGCCCCTCTATTTAAAGGTGTGGCTATTAGATTACCAGATACATTACCTAGCTTCATCCTAACATATTCTAAATGCTTTAAGGATGACATGATTCTTTTAGATAATATCCCTTCCGCCCTTTGCTTCCTAACTTCTTTAATAGTTTGATATTCATAGACCAAGGGTTTAACAAAGGCCTCAAAAACTATGTATGCTGAGACGGGATAACCTGGTATTCCTACTATAGGTTTTCCTTCAATACATCCAAGTATTGCAGGTTTCCCTGGCTTTATGGCTACACCATGTACTATTAACTTTCCAATATCATTAATTATCATAGAAGTATAATCTTCACTCCCAGCCGATGACCCAGCATTAACTATTACCATATCATTTTCCTTAATTGCCTCTAATATCTTAGACTTAATCAAGTCATATTCATCTGAAACAGGCTTATATCTCTGTGGTATCCCCCCATAGTTCTTTATCATGGCTTCAAACATTCTTGAGTTTGAATCAATTATTTTACCTGGAGCTATTTCCTCTTCTGGATCAATGATTTCGGTACCAGTTGGTATTATTCCTATTCTAGGTCTTTTGATTACTTGGATTTCTAGAATCCCCCCACAAAGCATTGCTCCCATATCAACAGGTCTTATTTTGTGATAGGCAGGTACAATCATTTCACTGGCAACTATGTCTTCCCCTGTGGGTCTTACGTGCTGCCAAGGAGAAGCAGCCTTTATTATTTCTATGGTTTCTTCATCTATAGGTATAACATCCTCGATCATAATTACTGCATCATAGGGATGTTCTATAATATCCCCTGTATCAATATATATAAAGTCTTCATTTTTTTTAAGTGTCTTTGGACTTCTTTCATGGGCCCCGTGGGTATTTTTAGAAACTACAGCTATTCCATCCATTGCCGATGCATTGAAATAAGGAGATGATATCTTAGCAAATACTGGCCTAGCAGTAATCCTATCTAAAACATCATAAACCCTTACTATTTCTGTTTTTCTATTATTAATAGACTCTTTTATTTCATGAAAAAATAGTTCCTTTGCTTCATCAAGCTCAACATTTGAAAGATATATATTTCTCTCAAACTTCTTCATTTAAACAGCTCCCCCCATTATATTGGTACCACTCTTACTATTTCTCCCTTTTTCACTCCTTCTTTATTGGCTTCAATCTTTATATAACCTCTGGCTTTAGACATAAGGCTTATCATTCCCGATTTACCATATACGGGTTTAACAAGCCATTTCCCACCCTCCCTTTCAAGGGTTACCATTTGATAGGTTTCCCTTCCATGGGCTGAATGTATATTTGAATCAAATATCCCTTCAATAAAATATTCGATTTCGGTATCCCTATCCTGTATATATCCCACAAGATATTCTACAAAAATCTTAAATACTATCATTGCCGATACTGGTTGACCTGGCAGACCAAAAACTGCTTTGTTTTTCACCTTAGCAAGTATAGTTGGCTTACCGGGCTTTATAGCGACTCCATGTACAAATACCCCTGGCTCTCCAATTGAATTTATCACTTTCCCAGTAATATCCTTTGTTCCAACGGAGCTTCCACCGGATATAATCACAATATCGTTGTTATTTATACACTCCTCAAGGGTATCCTTTAATACTTGAAATTCATCCTCTACAACAACCTTTTTAGTTACTAAACATCCTGCCTCTTCAGCCATTGCCCATAGGGTATAGGTGTTTATATCCCTTATTTGTCCAAGCCCAGCATCCTTATTTGGCTCTACAATTTCATCACCAGTTGATATAATTGCAATAGATGGCAATTTGAAAACCTGTACCCTATCCACACCAATGGAAGATAAGACCCCTATATCCTGTGGCCTAAGCTTTAATCCTTTATGTAAAACCTTTTCCTTCTCCTTGATATCATCTCCAATATCAACCATATTTTCCTTTATGGATACGGGTTTATTGATCCCTATACTATGTTCATCAAGCTTTTCTGTATATTCCACCATCACAACGGAATCGGCTCCATGGGGTATCATCCCACCAGTTGGTACATATGCCGTCTTATCAGTATCTATAACAATTTTAGGTTCCCTTCCCATATCAACCTCCCCAATCACCTCAAGAAAAGCGGGTAGCCCTTCACTTGCCCCATGGGTATCCTTTGAAATAACTGCATATCCATCTACCGTTGATCTTCTAAAATGAGGGACGTTTACATTTGAAAATACATCCTCAGCTAAGATTCTTCCTACTGCCTTAGATATATCAATTACCTCTATACCTAATCTATAATCAGTAAAGTTATCTCTTAGCTTCATCTTTGCTTCTTTCACAGTATGTGCTTTAAACATTTTCATAGGTTATAACACCTCTTATAAGTTTTGAGATTTTGGTCCGTTCTATTTTGACTACAAAAAACTTTGATTATATTTGATACAAAAAATAATAAAACACTCCTTGAGAAAGGAATGCTCGATCGCTGTTACCATTTTCCTTTCCAATCACGGGAGGCATAAGGATTTCTCTTTATACCCATGGGTCTATAGATCATAGTCAATTCCTTAGATTTATAGACTCGGAAAAATGTGACAAAATATTCTTAATTTTACCTATTAATTATATCATATTGTGTACAAGCTTTACAATATTCATTACATGGAGCAAATTAATTGTTTATGTGAAAAATTAGTGTTAATATTTTATTAGGAATAACTAAGGGTATTGATGATATTTAAATTAAAAGGATGGTGGAGATAATGTTCAAAGTGGGGATAATCACAGCCAGTGATAAAGGCTTTAAAGGGGAGCGTGAAGACGAAAGCGGTGAATTGATTAAAGAAATAATGTCTTCAAATGGTTACAAAGTTGAAACGTGGAACATACTTCCCGATGAAAGATATGAAATCTCTAAAGAAATTATAAATATGTGTGACAATCTCAAGCTAGATTTAATTTTTACAACGGGTGGTACAGGCTTTTCACCAAGGGATTGGACACCGGAAGCTACTTTAGATGTCATCGATAGACAGGCACAAGGAATTTCAGAGGCAATGAGATATTATAGTCTCCAAATCACTCCAAGAGCCATGCTGAGCAGAGGAGTTTCAGGTATAAGAGGAGAAACTTTGATCATAAACCTTCCTGGAAGCCCAAAGGCGGTTAAAGAAAATCTAGAATTTATTCTTACTGCTTTACAGCACGGGTTGGAGATACTTAAGGGGATTGCAGGGGAATGTGCTAGAAAGTAGATGGTTTCTTGGAATGACGAATACCTTAGTTATTTGGAATTCCAAGACCTAAGGCTTCATTCATTCTTAATTCTCTGGGGCTGAATAAAGGGATTTGTCCTTTAACACAGTCCCGTTTTATAACTCATCTCTCCCTATAAACATTACTTCTTCATCTTCATTAAATAATATAAAATCAAAATTTCCTATAGTCCTAGTAGAATATGAATTTTTATTATATGTGCTATTTCTACATGTGGCCATAGCTTCAACTCTAACACCAGTTCGTTCTCTTTTATTCATATATATTTTATCATTTGTACTTCGGTGTATCTCCATGAAGATTATCTCTTCTTCATCAATATAGTCCTTCCATTCTCTTGGAATCTTAATCTTCATATAGAATTCTTGATCTTTAAACCCACAATTTTCAAGATTAATGATAGTAGTTAGCCTAACTTGATTTTCATTGATCTCCTCGGCATGGAGCCATATATTATCTCTATCACAATAAATAGAATTTAATCCACCGGCTAGACCCTTATAAGCTTTCAACCCATAATCCCAACAATTAGAGAATATAATCAATAGAACAATCATTGTAATTATTCTTTTGGTTCGTGTATCCAGCATTTGTATTTTCCTATGATCATAGATTCCCTTTAATCCTTTACATATAATAATCATTGGAATAAGTGCGGCATAAAAGATGGCTACCCCATCACCAAACCTAATTGGCTTAAATATTCTTTGAATAAATGTATCAGGATTATTATTGGTATTGCCCAAAATTAAAAGGCCAAATATAATAAATAGTATGTATCTGGTAATATTGTTTTTATTTTCAGTCATGTTTTCCCTCTTTCATTATGGTATTTGTGCTAATCTATAATAGTTCTACTCCCATTATGTATTTCCTTTATATTTTATCTTAATAATTTATTAATAATAGGGAACCTTCTTTTCATATTAAAAAAGGACTTATATGAAAATATTTTTGACATATAAGTCCTCTTAATAACTCAATATATCAACGATTTAATTTCGGGGAATGGATCAAGGGCTCTTTCTAAAACTCCAGTTACATATCCTATTAGTACCCCGTAGTTAACTATTGGCATACCATTTTCCTTTGCTTGATTTATTCTAAACTCCATTTCCTTTGGATTCAACATGCATCCACCACAATGGATAATTAGATTGTATTTTTTCATTTCTTTCGGCTCAGGGTATGCTGTTCCCGAAGTCCATTCAAAGTTTAGATTTCCACCCACTATATTTTCAAGCCATCTTGGAATTTTATCCCTTCCAATATCACCATCCTGTCTATGATGGGTACATCCTTCACAGATCAGAACCTTGTCTCCATGTTTAAGCTCCTTGATTTTACTTACTCCCTCCACTAGTGTTTTTAGATCTCCCTTATATCTTGCAAATAATATAGAGAATGAAGTTAGTGTAATATCCCTTGGGGTATCTTTATCTACTATTGCAAATGCCTGTGAGTCTGTTACTACTAATTTAGGCTTTTTGACCAAGCTTTTAAGGGCATCCTTCAATTCCGTTTCTCTAGTTACTAATGCTACTCCACCGTGGTCAATAACATCCCTTATTGTTTGCTGCTGTGGAAGTATGAGTCTTCCCTTTGGAGCCGCCTTATCAATTGGGGTAACAAGTACAACTACATCATGGGGACTAATTAAATCCCCAATTATCACCTTTTCATGCTTCTTTAGATTTGCAACTTTTATTATGGTTTCTTTAAGCTCATCAATACCCCTCTTCGTTGCTGCACTCACTTTAATAAAAGGGATATCATACTCTTTATTCCATATCTTTAAAACTTCGTCGTCAATATCCTTAATATCTATCTTATTAACTACTCCAATTAGTGGTATTTTCTTTTCCCTTATTCTTGATATTATTTCCTTATCATAATCCGTAACTCCATCTTCACTATTTATTAAAACTAGGGCAAGCTCAGTCTTATTTAATACTTGATAGGTCTTCCTAACCCTTAATTCTCCCAACTCCCCCACATCATCTAAGCCCGCAGTATCAATTAAAACTACCGGTCCAATAGGTAATATTTCCATGGCTTTGTATACGGGATCGGTTGTTGTCCCCGCCACATTTGAAACCAAAGCTATATCTTGATTCGTTATTGCATTAATCAAACTTGATTTCCCAGCATTTCTTTTACCAAAAATAGCTATATGAAGTCTATTGCTTCTAGGTGTATCCTGCACTATAACTCCTCCTTTTTAACTTTAAGGTATGGTGGCATTTTTCTCCTAGCTTCCTCCACGGCCTTAAAGGCAGACTGTAGATCCACCATATTTTTATCACTATATATCTGGTAGTTATGTCTATATTCCTTAGGTGTATTTATAAGCATAATTGTATTTGCTCCAGCCTTTAGCGCCTTTGTCTGACCATCTGAATCTAATGATGCAAGGGCTGTTGTCGCCGGTATGAATACCCTTTTACATACTATTCTTGTAACAGCCACTGCTTTTAAGGTCATATCTATACTCCCCTGGGGATATCCCTCTAGGGGTGTTCCTTTAGATGGCACAAAGGGACCAATACCAATCATATTTATTCCCATTTCCTTAAAGAATAAGATATCCTTAGCTATATCTTCTATTGTTTGTCCCGGAAGTCCTATAATATTTCCTGATCCATTCAGATATCCTAATTCACGAAGCCATGTAGAACACTTTACCCTATGATCAAAGTCATCATCTGGATGGATAAATTCAAATAATTTTTTATTAGTTGTTTCTATTTTTAAGAGAAAATTGTTAACCCCAAGCTCTTTATATAGCTCATATTCTTCCCTCGGTCTTTCTCCTATACTAAGGGTAATATTCATTTTAGTTTCTTTTTTCACCCTTTTTACAAGGTATGAAATTTTATCAGGTGTCCACCATAAATCCTCTCCAGATTGTAAAATTACTGTTTTAAGTCCAATTCTATGGAGATGGTGGACAATCTCCATAATCTCATCCTCACCCATCCTATATCTACTTAAATCATCTATACTTCTTCTGATTCCACAATACCTACAGTCTTTACGACAATAATTAGAAAATTCCACTGCTCCCCTTATATCGACCACATCTCCAACAATTTCTCTTCTCATTCTATCGGCTGCATGGAAAAGAGCATCTTTTTCAGCCTTTCTTTCGGTACTAAGGAGTATTACAATATCTTGAAATTTTAATTCTTCACCCTCCTCTATTTTTTTTAAAGTAGCCATAAATTCTTCTGATATAACAGAATCCATTAATTTTTCTACTAGGCCCACAAGTTTTCTAGGTTTATCTGGATATACTCCTTCAATAGAAATACCATTACTTCTTAATAGCTTTTCTGATTTTTCCTTATCTTTGTTTCTTATTCTTATAGCTGTTCCACATACTGTACCGTATTCCGATGGAGCAGGTACAAGGGATGTCTCTATATCCTTATCCTTTAATAATTTATCTCCTCTAAGCATATGACTTGTTGAGCCTGCCATTATGAGGTAATGATTAATTACTTCTTTAGTCATAGTAACCTCCAATAGTGATCTCTATAGTATTCGTTAATCGTTGAACTTGAGTTTATGCTTAAAAGTAAAGATCTCTTTCTCCCTTTTCAATCTTATTAAGTCTTTTAATGGTTTCATCCTTTATCCTTTTATCCAATATTTTATTTAACTCTCTTTCTAAAAGCTTTTCTCCGCCCCCTTTAATTTCATCAGAACCATAGTCCAATAAATATTCCTTAAAGGTCAAAATCGCATTGGGATGGCAAAATTCATGGATATGGGCATCCTTAGCTAGTTCCATAAAAGCTTCACCGGTTCTTTTTGCACGATAACAGGCAGTACAAAAGCTTGGAAGATGACCTTGTTTAGTTACTACCTGAAGCATTTGATCTACACTTCTTTCATCACTAGTTTCAAATTGGGTTGCTTCTCTATCATCTTCTTCATATCCACCGGGATTTGTTTTAGAACCCGCCGATATTTGAGATACCCCTAGTTCAAGTAGCTTATCTCTAAGCTCAGCACTTTCCCTAGTAGATAAAATAATCCCCGTATAGGGTACGGCTAATCTATAAACCGCAACGATTTTCCTTAAATCCTTCTCAGAAACAGGGTATGGTACCTCCTCAAGCCCTGAATTATGTGCAGGTCTCAATCTAGGTATCGAAATAGTATGGGGTCCTACATTATATTTATTATCCAGATAGTTTGAATGAACTAATGTGGCCAGCACATCAAATTTATAATCATAAAGTCCCAAAAGCACACCAATTCCCAAATCATCTATACCGGCTTCAAAGGCCCTATCAAGTGCAGTTAACCTCCAATCATAATTTGATTTTGACCCAGTTGGATGCATAACCCTATAGGTTCCTCTGTGATATGTTTCTTGAAATATTTGATAGGTTCCTATGCCAACATCCTTAAGCTTCTTAAAGTCCTCTACCTTCATTGGAGCAGCATTTACATTTATTCTTCGGATATCTGTGTCATCGTATATTGCCCTAACGGAATCTACAATATGATCAACATCCGTCTTTCTTTCATCTTCTCCACATACTAAAAGGATTCTTTTATGTCCTTGGTCTTCAATTGACTTTGCTTCATTCACCACCTCAGAAACATTTAAGGTTCTTCTGTGCAACTCTTTGTTTTCAGCTCTAAACCCACAATATAGACAATTATTAGTACACTCATTACTTGTATAAAGTGGGGCAAAAACCACTATTCTATTGCCATAAATTTTTTCTTTGATATACTTAGCTGTTTGGAACATAGAGTCTAATAATCCCTCATCCTCAATTTGTAAAAGAACTGCTGCTTCTTTAAATGTTAATCCAAAACATTCCTTGGATTTATCTATTATTTTAATTACGTCGTCTTTAGAAGCATTCTTAGCGTTTTCTAATAATTCGTTAATATGGCTTTCATTAATGATATTTTGAGTATTCATTTGCATTACCTCCTGTAGTTTTTGTATTTGTTGTTTTGGAATACTATTTTTTCGTAAGCGCACTCTTCACCGTTACCCCATCTAATCTTCCAAGTTTTCCAGTCATGGCTCCAATATCATCTGTGGTTCCATCTACAATTATTGATATTACCTTCACATTTTTTTCTTTATAGGGCACACCCATTCTTCCAACAACCAATTCAGAGTAGCTCGAAAGAATTGAATTCACCCTATTTATACTATGGGAATCTTCTACTATTATGGCTACCACACCTATTCTCTTATCCATTATTAACACCCCTTTAGCCAACCTTAAATATCAATAGAGCAAATTGCATAATTACCTTCTACAAAAACTATCTACCATATGCAGTTCTAAAATCCCAATAGCTATACCATCAAATATGCTTATATCTTAAGCAATTAAATATAGGATGATATTCGCATATCAGGTTCTGCCAAGTAAGAGTTATGCAATTTCCTCAATATACAAGAAAGCAAAATGCAAAAAAACTCCCTAAAAGATAAAAAATGTTTACCTCTTAGAAAGTTTTAGATAAAATGCTATACTTAACCTTCCACATTTTCTACCTTTTGCTCAGAATATATCCTTGCAATTAGTTCCAATTTTTTTCCTCCTAATGAATCAAATCCATTAGTCAGAATATATTTATATATACCCAAAATCTATCATCATATAACTAACAAAAGCGTAGATGAAAACTATCTACGCTTTAGGCTACCTAAAAACCCGAATTTCTTCGTTGTTGCTGAAATCAAGAACCCTTACGTATGTCTATATACGCTGCGGCCTCTTAGTTTCAGCACGCATCGAACTTCAGATTTTTCAGCAGCCTACCATCTTGTTGACTTTGTCAACAATCTGAAGCGTAGATGAGAACCATCTACGCTTTTATTTTTTTATTTATCACATCCGCATGCGGCTTCGTCAACCGAGGAACAATTACACTTTTCCTCAGTTGGATATATTTCTCTCCTATGATAGTGAGTGTGTAAAAGATCATGGGCTTTATGACTATTTGGTTTACCCAAGTACTCATTATAAAGCTTCTGAATCATAGGATTCTTATGGGATTTTCTTTCTTCCATTATCGTATCTTCTTCATATAACGCCTTGGCTCTTTCTACTCTTACATCTACATCCATTAGTACCTTAGCAGGAACCTGGGGCTGTCCACCACCGGTTACACAACCACCGCTACATCCCATAATTTCGATGAAGTGATAGTCCTTTTCACCGGCTTTAACCATATCTAAAATCTTAGATGCCATGGCTGTTCCATGGGCAACAGCTATTCTGATTTTATTTCCAGCTATTTCTAATTCAGCTTCCTTAATTCCCTCTTCAACGCCTCTAACAACATTATATTCTATATCCTCTAAATCTTCACCTGTTAACACATCAGCTACAGTTCTAAGCGCTGCTTCCATAACCCCACCAGTAGCACCAAATATAACCCCTGCTCCAGTGTATTCACCGAATACCTCATCAAATTTTTCATCGGGTAATTCTAAGAACTTGATTCTAGCTTGCTTAATCATTTTTCCAAGTTCTCTAGTGGTAAGAACAGCATCTACATCCCTCAAGCCATTTACTTCCATTTCTTCCCTTGCAGACTCTGTCTTCTTAGAAGTACAAGGCATTATTGAAACTACAAATATCTTCTTAGGATCAATATTATTCATTTCAGCATAGTATGATTTTAGTACTGCGCCCATCATTTGATGTGGTGATTTACAGCTTGATAGGTTATCTAAAAACTCTGGATAGTAGAATTCACAATATCTTATCCATCCCGGAGAACATGAAGTAATCATAGGTAAAGTTCCACCATTTTGGATTCTATCTAATAATTCATGGCCTTCCTCCATTATTGTAAGGTCAGCCGCAAAGTTAGTATCAAACACTTTATTAAATCCAAGTCTTCTTAATGACGCAGCCATTTTACCCGTTACTCTAGTTCCTATTGGCAATCCAAATTCCTCACCAAGGGCAGCTCTAACTGCAGGTGCAGTTTGAACCAATACATGGGTATCAGGGTCTTCTATTGCATCCCATATTCTTTCAATATCAGACTTTTCTCTTAATGCTGCAACTGGACATGCAACTATACATTGTCCACAGTAAATACATGGTGAATCAGCCATACTCTTATCAAAAGCAGGGGCAACTTCGGTCTTGAAGCCTCTATTTGTAAAGTCAAGCACTCCAATTTCTTGAACTTTTCTACATACATTAACACATCTTCCACAAAGGATACATTTACTTGCATCCCTTACTATAGAATGGGATAAATCATCAACAGTGCTAACTCTCTTTTCACCTTCAAAGGGTACTTCTTGTATTCCCAATTCCTCTGCTAATGTCTGTAATTCACAGTTTCTATTTCTAAAGCATGTTAAACATTCTCTGTTGTGATTTGCTAATATTAATTCAACAGTAGTTTTTACAGTCTCCCTTACGTGCTTAGTATTAGTTTTAACTACCATTCCGTCTCTTACAGGAAGAACACAAGATGCTTGTAAGCTTCTAGCTCCTTCCACCTCTACTAAACATACTCTACAGGCCCCTACTTCATTAATATCCTTAAGATAGCAAAGTGTAGGTATATCTATTCCAGCTTCTTTCGCAGCTTCAAGTACAGTATAAGTGCTTGGTACTTCAATCTGCCTACCATTTATGGTTAAAGTAACTTTTTCCATTTTTCACCTCTCCTTATCCAAATAGATTAACCGATTCTACTTCTTAACAATAGCGTTAAATGGACATTTTTCCATACAAGCTCCGCACTTGATACACTTACTTTGATCTATTTCATGTATTTTCTTAACTTCTCCGCTTATACAATTTACTGGGCATGCCTTAGCACATAATGTACATCCTTTACACGCATCTGTGATTGTGTACTGTAATAATGATTTGCATGCTCCCGCTGGACATTTTTTATCATAAATATGAGCCTCATATTCATGTCTAAAGTATTTCAATGTAGAAAGTACTGGGTTAGGTGCTGTTTGTCCAAGACCACATAATGATGCGGATTTGATTGTCTTCGCTAAGTTCTCTAATTTATCTATATCCTCTGGCTCACCCCGGCCTTCAGTTATCTTCTCAAGAATCTCTAGCATTCTCTTTGTACCTTCCCTACATGGCGTACATTTTCCACATGACTCATCCACAGTAAAGTCTAAGAAGAATCTCGCTATATCTACCATACAGTTATCTTCATCCATTACGATCATACCACCTGAACCCATCATTGATCCAAGCTCTATTAGGTTATCATAATCGATTGGTGTATCTAAATAATCAGCAGTAATACATCCTCCAGATGGTCCACCGGTTTGTACCGCTTTAAATTTCTTACCCTTTGGTATTCCCCCACCTATTTCATATATTACTTCTCTTAATGTTGTTCCCATGGGTATTTCAACTAATCCTGTATTATTTATCTTTCCACCTAAAGCGAATACCTTTGTTCCTTTAGATTTTTCTGTTCCAATTGATGCAAACCACTCCGAACCATTTAACATGATTTGTGGTATATTTGAATATGTCTCAACATTGTTTAATAATGTTGGCTTATTCCACAATCCTTTTACAGCAGGGAACGGTGGCCTTGGTTTTGGCATACCACGTTTTCCTTCGATAGATTGAAGTAATGCAGTTTCTTCTCCACATACGAAAGCCCCTGCTCCTAGTCTTACTTCTAAATCGAAGTTAAAACCTGTTCCAAATATATCCTTACCAAGTAATCCGTATTCCTTTGCTTGTGCAATAGCTATTTCAAGTCTATTCACAGCTATTGGATACTCAGCCCTTACATAAACATACCCTTGATCTGCTCCTATGGCATATCCAGCTATAGCCATTGCTTCTATTACAGCATGGGGATCACCCTCAAGTACACTTCTATCCATAAATGCCCCTGGATCTCCTTCATCGGCGTTACACGCTACATACTTTTGATCATCCTTTGAGCCATAGGCAAATTGCCACTTAAGTCCAGTTGGAAATCCTCCACCGCCACGGCCCCTAAGTCCAGATGCCTTTACTTCTTCTATTACCTGCTCCGGTGTCATTTCCGTAAGCACTTTTCCTAATGCCTTATATCCATCCATTGCTATATATTCATCAATTACTTCCGGATTTATAATTCCACAGTTTCTAAGTGCTACCCTCTTTTGCTTCTGATAAAAGCCCACTTCGTTAATTGATTTTATAGTATCTTCTTCTACTGACTCTTGATGTAATAAATCCTTAACTATTCTGCCCTTTAATAAATGCTCTTCAACTATTCTTTCTACATCTTCAACCTTTATATGACTATAAAATGATCCTTCTGGGTATACTATTACTATAGGTCCTGCTTCACAAAGTCCAAAACATCCTGTTTTTACTAGTTTAACTTCATTTGTAAGCTCGTGTTTTGCTAATTCTGACACGAATTTCTCTTCTATATTCGTAGATCCTGATGATGTACATCCTGTTCCTCCACAGATCAGTACGTGTGATCTATATAATTCCATTTTTTTACCTCCCTTTAATCTTTCTAGCATTACATCTAGGACTAGGTTATCGATTTCCTATATACAATAACTGATATTATTAGGCCCTTTCCTATATACGCAACCTAATTCCTTCTATTTCTCATACGCTCCTATGGTACACTCTGAAACCACTTTTCCATTTACTATGTGTTCAGCTATTACTCTTCTCGCTTTCTCTGGGCTCATATCCACGTATGTTACCTTATCTTCGCCTTCTTTATAAACTTCCACGATTGGCTCTAGCTTACAGACACCTATACATCCCGTTTGCGTTACTTCTACGTCTGTTAAATTTCTTTTCTTAACTTCCTCCAATAATGCCGTAAGTACAGGTCTTGCCCCCGCTGATATTCCACACGTTGCCATACCAACTACTATTCTTGTACCCTTTCTTTCTTTTCTAATATCCACCTTTTTTAGGGCTTCTTCCCTTATCTTAGCTAATTCTGCTAATGATTTCATTCTTTAACCTCCCTAAATAGTTTCATTTTTATAAATTTCCCCAGTATCTATTAGGGTATTTGCTCTATAATTACTAAATTATTTCAAATTTGGTGTTAAATTACTTTATTTTTATATTAGTTTGTTAAATATCAAATTAATATTTCTTCAAAATACCAGGAACATCTGATTCAACTAATTTCCCGTATACATCTTCATTAACCGTTAATACTGGTGCAAGTCCACATGCTCCGATACATCTTGTAGCTTCTAAAGTATATTTGCCGTCTGCTGATGTTCCTCCTACTTCTACATTTAAATCTCTGCTTATTCTGTCAATAATAGCTTGTGCGCCCTTTACATAGCATGCTGTACCTAAACATACTCCTATTACATATTGTCCCTTTGGTTCAAGTGAAAATTGTGAATAAAATGTTACTACCCCATAAATTTCTGCCACAGGTATGTCTAAACCCTTTGATATAACCTTTTGTACTTCAAGTGGTACAGCTCCAAATATATTTTGAGCTTCATTAAGTACCGGCATTAATGCACCTTTTCTTTCCTTGTTAGCTTCAATCACTTCACTTAGTTTGTTAAAATTTTCTTTTGTCAAGATATCCTTAGCCATGTCACATCTCCTTTCATTCTTACTTAAGTAAAAATAACTCTCTCCATCGTATACATTTTACTATATACTTATATGAAAAATCAATTATAGTTATAAAATATTTTTGTATCCTTGTATACTTATTACAAAAATTGTATTCTAATGATATTCCATGTCATATTTTGTAATATTTTATCTTTTTTAACCATCTTTTGTTAAGATTATAACACTTTATTTTTTCTATTACAATGGATTTTTCCTACTAAAATTTGTATACTATTATACTTCATTATTCTGATTTATTAATCTAATATTTAATTCCTCTGCTGCATTGTAGCCCATTTCTTTTTGTCTATGATTTCTAGCTGCGGCTTCAAGAATCACAGCAAGATTTCTTCCCGGTCTAACTGGAATAGTTATTTTTGAAACATTTACTTCTAAAATTTCAATATATTCTTCATCAATGCCTAAACGCTCATAGGTATTTGCATCATCCGTATCTAGCTGCACTACTAAATCAATAACCTTTTTATCTCTCACTGCTCCCATACCATAAAGCTTTGCAACATCTAATATTCCTATTCCTCTTATTTCTAAAAAATATTTTATTATTTCCGGTGCAGTCCCTAAAAGATTGTATTCATCAACCTTTCTAATCTGCACAGCGTCATCGGCTATAAGCCTATGTCCCCTTTTTACTAACTCTAAGGCAGTTTCTGATTTGCCGACACCACTTTCACCTAAAATAAGTATTCCTATACCATTTACTTCAACTAAAACACCATGTAATGTAGTGGTTGGTGCCAATTCGTGTTCAAGGTAAGATATTGTTCTACTGGCAAACTTTGAAGTGGCCATACAGGTTTTTAAAATCGGTATATTATTTTTTTCCGCTTCTTCAATTAATTCATAGTGTGGATCTAATCCCCTTGTTACAACCAAGCATGGTATGTTTCGTTTCATCAGCTCCCTTGCTCTTACCCTTCTAAACTTATCACATAACTTAGAAAAATAGGTCCATTCAGCCTTTCCAATTATTTGAACTCTATCAAATCCATAGTTCTCAAAATAACCAGCTAATGGAAGTCCCACCCTATTAACCTCACTTGTCAAAATTTCCCTAGAATCATCAGTCCATTTATTTACAATCTCTAATTTTAAATCCTTAATGAGTTTTCTAATCGGCAATTTCTTCAAAGTATACACCACCTATATTATTTTCCATATGGTCATTCTTTAAGACCCAGGTTTCAATTAATATCATCTAATTCTATAAACATCATATTATAATTGATTAATAATTTTGTAAAGTAATTGTTGAAAAATACATAAAATTAATTCATTTTAAACTTTACCGCCTTGTGTTCTTCTAAAAAAGTCATAGACATTTTTTGCAGCTTTTTCATTCATACCATCAACCTCTAATAATTCATCGATAGAAGCTTTCTTAACATTTGCTACGGAACCAAAATGCCTTAATAATTCGCTTTTTCTTTTTTTACCTATTCCCGATATTTCATCTAGCACAGATTGGATTAAAGCCTTGTCCCTTATTGTTTTATGATAGGTTATAGCAAACCTATGAACTTCTTCTTGCACTCTTGCAACAAGCCTAAATACATCGCTGTGTTTATCAAGATATGTTTCTGTTTTTTCAAATATTATTCCCTTTGTTCTGTGTTTATCATCCTTTACCATACCTGCTACTGGAATACTGACCCCTAAAGCATAAAGTACATCCTTCACCGCTTTTACTTGCCCTTTTCCTCCATCAGCTAAAATTAAATCGGGAAAAAATGAAAATTTCCCCTCAATATATGATAGCCCTTGCTCCTTAAGCATTTGTTTTTCTTCAATTCCCCTTTTAAATCTTCTATATAATACCTCCTGCATACTTCCGTAGTCATTGGGGCCTTCGATAGTCTTTATTTTAAATCTTCTGTAACCACTATTTAGTGGTTTTCCATTTTCAAAAACTACCATGGAACCTACGGAAAAGACCCCATAGATATTTGAAATATCATAGGCTTCTATGCGTTTAGGAGGATTTTCTAAGTTTAGTAAATCCATTAGTTCACTTAAAGCTGTTTGAGTATACTTCTTTTCATTATTAATTTTTTCTTCAAACTTTGTTAGGTATTCTAGTGCATTCCTATGAACCAACTCAACAAGTTTCCTTTTTTCTCCCTTCAACGGCTGTTTTAATTGAACTTTACTTCCTTTTTTTTGTGACAACCAGCTCTCAATTAAATCACTATCATATATATTTTCATCTACCATTATTTCCTTTGGAACAAAAGCCGCTCCTGAATAAAATTGCTTTATAAATGTGCTTAGTATTTCTGCTCTTTCCACTTCTTCTGTTCCCTCTAGGACATGCTGTTCTCTACCGATTAACTTACCATCTCGTACAAAGAAAATCATGACACATGTTCTATCTAAACTTCTAGCCATTGAAACATAATCCTGATTGGCGTCAGACGCTGAAATCACTTTTTGTCGTTCTAATAAATTATTAAGGGCCTTTATTCTATCCCTGTATTTTGCTGCTGTCTCAAAGTCTAATTGCTTTGATGCCCTCATCATTCTTTCTTCTAGCTCGTGGATTAATATATCATGCTTGCCTCCAAGAAGAAGCAATACTTGCTCTACGATTTCCATATATTCTTCATGGCTTGTTCCTCCATTACAGGGCCCTAAGCATTTTTTTATATGGTAGTTAAGGCAAGGTCTTTCTTTATTAGTCTCAAGATTTCTATTACATTTTCTTAAGGGAAACAATTCCGCTATGGTTTCTAAGGTTTTATTTACTGAATCTACGCTTATATAGGGTCCAAAATATCTTGCATTATCTTTAATTATCTTTCTTGTTTTTATTACCCTTGGATATTTATCCTTTACTGTAACCTTAATATATGGGTAGTTTTTATCATCCTTTAGTAGAATGTTATACCTAGGTTTATGTTTCTTAATTAGATTTGCTTCTAATATCAATGCTTCTACCTCTGTATCGGTAATAATATATTCAAAATCTTTGACGCATTTTACCATTGCTACAACCTTAGGGGGATGACTTTTTCGAGATCTAAAATATTGACTCACCCTATTTTTCAAGGATTTAGATTTCCCTATATAAATAATTTCCCCCATATCATCCTTCATAATATATACCCCAGGCTTCTCAGGAAGCCTTTTTAATTGTTCTTTTATATCAAACATATATTTATGCACCTCTTGTTGAGTTTTATATTTTTTCAAAATTGATTAATAATTTAAAATCTAATATAATTATACAGTATAGGGTTTTCATAGTATAAGTTAAAGTCTATACTGAAATCCCTATAGATATATAAATAAATTAGGAGCTGATTTAATTGAATAACACAAAACGAAGTATTAACTTTGTAGTAGCCTTTATGTCTGTTATATCTATTCTTACTTTTATTATACCAAATATTAACCTAGAAGCCCTAGGAGAGAATATGGAAATAATATTTCCTAATGTATTATTTTTCTTATTTGTAATTGTTTTTTCCTTTGTTCAATTTGTATTTAGAAACCTTATAACTTCTAAACACTATATTAAGGATAAGATTTTCTTTTCTATAACCCTAAAGCCATCAAGACTTTATAGTAGAATGATTTCATATTTTGTGGTCATTACACTATTTTTATGGCCTGTAATAGCATCAAAAAAGTTTTCTAATGTAACCCTTGAAAGCATGCTTAATCTTTTGATTTGGGCATTGGTGGTAGAAATTCTTCTTTACATTAGCTATAAATATACAAAAATATACTTTATGACCGATGGTATATTAGTTAGGGGATTGGATTTTAGAATCGATATACCATTAAACGATGGAATATCTAATCATTCTGGATTTTATTCTTATTATGATATACAGAAATATACAGTTGATAACAATTCCTTGAAGTTAATATTGTATAATAGTAGAGGCATAATTGAAGGCCATATAAACGATGAAAGAATAAAACCTGTGGCTGCTTTTTTAGAATCCAAAGAGATTAAATATGTGAACAGGGACAACCTCTAAAGGCCCTTGGTCTTTTTAAAAAACTATCTACTATAATATGGTTTAAGAATTCCCCCAAATTTCATATACATTATATAATTTTGCCGAGAAAGGGTTATATAATTTCCTCATATTAATAATGTGGGTTTAAATCCTTGATAAAATATGGTAAAATCATATTAACAAAAACAATATTTATTTTATATTGGAGATTAAATTATTAAAGATGATTATATTAAGGAGTGTGGTTTTTAGTTATGTCTAGTGACAAGCCTGCCGTCGTCTCGCCTAGAGTCAAAGGATTTTTAGCTTGTATTGTTGTTTTGATAACTATTTATTTTTTACAATCAATTTTTTCTTCAATTTTTACTGTAAGTTGTGGGTTTCTTAATCACCTAGGGTAATTGAGACTTTTAAAAAATTTATATATAGTGGTTCAAAGGGATTGTCTAAAGAGACAATCCCTTTAGTTTTTTCAAAAAGCTTTAACTAAAGATGCAGGACTTAACATTACAGTTTTTTAGTATACTTTTTCAAAGTTTTGTTTATACTCCTTAAAAATATGATTAGGGGGTAATACTTATCATGCTTAGAAAAAGAAAAATTTTTATGCTTGTGGTTTTGATTTTCTTTATATCTACTTTAACTGTACTGGCAGTTCAAAATAGTAAAGAAATAAAAGTATTCTATCGGGATATAAAAATATTTGTAAACAATAATGAAATAGCCCTGGAAAATGAACCTTTTCTATATAATGACAGGGTATATATACCTATAGGCTTTGTATCAAAGGCACTTAATTTCCCCATATCATGGGATAGTGAAAAAAATACCGTCTCACTCTTGACCCTTAAGGATTTTAAAGAATCCGGTCCATCAGAAGATGAAAGATTTGTATACGGAGAGATTTTATCCCTAGATAGGGACAAAAGAACTGTTTTTATTTATCAGCATATCGATGATAATACAATTTATGAAGAAGCAGATATAAAGATAGCTAAGGATGTCATAATAGTACTTCAAAGAAATAATAAAAAAATAAATTTGAGTTTTGAAGATTTGAAGATTGGTGATATAGTCGGTATGGTTATTAATAAGGACAATGAAGTCAGAGGAATGATTGTAGATAGTTAAAAAAGCGACTGTATATATGTCGCTTTTTTAATTTCCTATTCTATTTAATACATCTATAGCTTCACTACATGTAATTTCTTGAGTAGGATTAAAATATCCATCGTTACATTGTAAAATATCGTTATCTACCAAAATCTGAATTATTTTCTTATTTTCAGCTTCATCTAAATCGAGAATGTTTTTCTTATTATCTTTTCCCTTATAATCTCCAATTAGATATACTATCTTCGCAAATTCATCCTTTGTCATGGTTCTGTCTGGATAGAAATATTCTTTATCATCCTCTTTAATACCATCAATATAGCCTGCCATTGCAGCAGTCTCAACATAATCATAATACTCATCAGTAAATTTTACATCTTCAAAAAATCCATAGGTATGACCCTTATGATCTGTTCTATAATATTTGGAACTAGGTACATATATGCCTTTGTGGGTATGTTTAACTATTATTTCGGCCATTTCTCTCCTGGTGATTTTATTCTCTGACTTATGTGCATTTATATCATCAAAAATTTCAGGATACATCATCCTTGCAATTTCTCTTACGCCCTTATGGTATCTAAATGTGGGACTAGAAATTATCTTCTGGTTAATTATATAGACCCTATCATCTTGTACAGCCTTTATCGTATCAAATCCTGGTCTAATAACAATAGAATGATAATTGCCTCCAGCATTCATAACTCCCCTTTGAGATACAAAAACATCTATCTTTTCTGCATTTTCTAGTATCCTTTCTATGCCATAGGGAGCTATAGAACTACCTTCTTTAATTGGTTTTACATCACTGGCTATATTTATGCCCCCTGCATATTCTATTGCCTTTGCAGGCATGGAATCAACCGTTACTGTTTTATAATCGTTTTCTGAGGACTCAAAATAAACAGTCATTTTAGCTTCTATATCTTTAGTGATCCCTTCTATATCCTTTATACCCTTATAAAACTCTTCAAGTAATTCCTGGGCTCTTTTATCTTTTCCCGTTAATTCACCCAAAATCATAATATACTTATCAAATTTCTCAAATTTATCTGGATATAAAGATACAACAGGAATTCCGGCTTTTTTGATGGTAGCAACAAAATCTGGAGACTTCCTATTTATAAATGGTCTTATAAGTACCAAATCCGGCTGAGCCGCAATAATTTTTTCTGGATCTGATTTATAATCATAAACATCTTTTTTTAGAGCATTCACAGGATATATGTCAGATGTACCAACTCCAATAATCTCCTCATCTAAGCCCAGTAAAAAAAGATTCTCTGTATGGGCTGAGTATAATGAAATGATCCTATTACAAGACTTTTCAAGCTTTATTTCTTCTCCCATATCATCTATAAAACTTATGGCATATTCTTCACTTACAGTCTCCTTAGCATTCTGTGGTGGTGTTCCCCGATTGTTATTGGTACATGCCGCCAAGGAAACAACCAGCATAAGAATAAGTATAAAGCCTACTATTTTTCTATAAAACACTTTATTTCTCCTCCTCATATGATATAGTTAGGAACATGAAAAAATTCATTCTGAAATACCCCTAGTCCAAATTAAAGGGATTGTCTTTTTAGACAGCCCCTTTAATTTAATTTCATAATTCAATTTTATAGTACCTCATCCTAAAAATCTAGTACTATCTATTAATGTGTTTCACCTTCGATAGCTGCTTTTAAATGTTCAATATATAAGTCTTGAATCTTTGAAAATTCACCTAAGCCACGAAGAACGGTATCAACTTCATATCCCTTTCCTTTAAGGATAATCTTCCAAGAATCCTCTTCGTCCCCAGCCATATCATTTTGTGCATGATCACCTGCAACAAGCATTAATGGCATTAATGTTACCTTTTCAATATTATTCTTCTCTAATTTTTTGATAACTGTATCTAATTCTGGGAAACCTTCCACAGTACCAATAAATACATTTTTTTGATCTTCATCATCAAATACATAATCTAGGCAAGCATAAGCTGCATTAGCATCATGGTGAGTTCCATGTCCCATAAATACAACCGCTTCGCCATCAGCTCTTTCTGGCATTTCTTCGGCTAAGGCTTCAACAACTGTTCTATAATCTTCCATGCTAGTTAATAAAGGTCTTCCTATTACAAGCTTATCAAATGCTTCCTTAAATTCACCAGCTTCACCAACTAAGTCATCATACTCAGCCCCATTTATAACATGTAAAGGCTGAACATATACCTCAGAAAATCCTTCGTCTTTTAGTTTTGTGAAAGCTTCTGTAGGATTATCCACTATTATATTGTCTCTTTTGTTAAGTTTATCAATGATAATTTGTGAAGTAAAAGCTCTTCTTACATCATATTCTGGAAATGCCTTAGTTATCTTTTCCTCACATGCTTCAATAGTAACTTTTCTGGTGTCAGCATAGCTTGTTCCAAAGCTCACCACTAATATAGCCTTCTTATTCGGATCTTTTTCCACCTTGTTATCACCTACCTCTTTATTTTCTTCAGCCTTAGGTGCTTCAGTTGAGTCAACCTTAGCTGAACATGCACTAAAGCCTCCAATTACTAATACAGCAGCTAATAATACTAATAATATTTTTTTCATTTGTATTCCTCCTCAAAATCATATTATCAAACTTTAACAAAAAAACCCTTGTCTCCAACCTTCTCAACTTCAATATTAAATACATCATAAATGAAGTTTTCACAAATAAAACCTTTAGGAGCTCCAAAGCCTTGGAGTCTACCTTCCTTTAAAACACAAACCTCATCGCTAAAATTATAAGCAATGTTGATGTCATGCATGACTGAAATTACTGTTAATCCTTCTTTTTCCACAAGTTTCTTAATTAGTTTTATAGCATTTATTTTATAGGATATATCCATGGCAGAAAATGCTTCATCCAAGAAAAGAACCCTTGGATTTTGTGCCAAAGCCCTGGCTAAAATAATTCTTTGTAATTCTCCACCACTTATTTCTGTAATTAATGAGTTTGCAAACTTGAAAGTATCTGTTTTTTTCATGACGTCGACAACTAGTTTTAAATCTTTTTCACCTAAGGAATTTAATCTATTTTTATATGGATTTCTACCCATCATCACTATTTCTATACATGTAAATGGAAAATCCACTCTACCTTGCTGGCTAATGATCGAGAAGTTTTTAGCCCTTTCCTCTACACTGTACTCAATTAAATCTTTATTAAAATATTTTATATTACCTGAATAGGTCATATTCATACCATTTATCAAGTTGATTAATGTGGTTTTCCCCGATCCATTGGGGCCAATAATAGATACGAAAGTACCTTCTTTTAATTTTAATTCTATATTATGGAGTATTTTCTTTTTGCCATAGCTAAAATTTAGATTATCTATATTAAACATAAAGGACTCCTTTAATATTAATCCCTACTGTATATACTTATTTTTCTTTATAAAGATATAAATAAAAAATGGTCCACCTAATAAAGTAGTCAAAACACCTACTGGAATCTCTGTAGTAAATAATATTCTAGAAATATTATCTGCTAACACCAATATAACTCCTCCCAGTAACCCAGACAAGGGAATCAATGCCCTGTTATCTGAAGTAACAGAAAACCTTAGTAAATGTGGAATAATCAGTCCTATAAATCCTATAATACCACTTACTGAGACACATACAGCTGTTATTATCGCCCCTATTATTAAGAATATCCTTCTCATCTTATCGGTATTTACACCTAGACTCCTTGCATCCTTTTCTCCTAAACAAAGTAAATTCAAATCATCTGAATAGTATGTACATATAATGACAGCGGTGAAAATAATCGGAGCTGAAACTATTACATGTATCCATGTTCTTGATGCAAGACTACCCATAAGCCAAAATATAATGGCTGAAACCTGTTCTCCAGCGGCATTCTTTAAAAAGCTTATGCCCGCCGATAATATAGAACTCACAATAATACCTGCTATAATTAGATTACTGGAATTTATAATTCCTCCTCTATTTGCTATCTTTAAAACTAATAGTAGAGTTATAAATGCTCCTAAGAATGCAAAGGGGGTTATTGGAATCTGTATACTAGATAGAAAAAGATTGATGTATATAACCAAGGATGCTCCAAATGCGGCTCCTGTTGACACTCCAATGGTGTAGGGATCAGCTAAAGGATTCATAAGGAGAGATTGAAATACCGTGCCTGCCACTGCAAGCCCTGTCCCAACTATTACTCCAATTAGTATTCTTGGTAATCTTATGTCCCACACTATAGCAACTTTGTATGGCTTTATATGGCTATAGATACCAGGATTTATTGTAACTTTACCTACTATTATGCTTACTATATCCTTTATAGAAATCTGTGCCCTTCCTAAACTTATAGATATAAGAGCTATGACTATCATAGTAAAAAAAAGAAATATTCCCATGTTAAAATATTTTTTTCTTTTAGTTTTTACTTGCCTAATTACAGAAACAGTTCCTTGATCCATATTTCCTCCTAGGAGCAAAAGTGTGGGACTATGCATTCGTAGTTTAAAATTTTAAGCTTTAAGTGCTAAGTCTAGAAGGGCGATGATTTTATAGCAACAAAAACAAAAAAATCTACCCCCATCGGCTAGATTTCAAGTAATGTACTAATCATCAACATACATGAATAACTTCCCACCGAAGCATCAATTACAAATACATAGGCAGGTCTCCTGACTCATACATCATCCCAATAGATCGCCTTCCCAAAAGGTGGCATATTGATTATCAGTCGTACTTACAGTAGCGGGGGCTGTGTTGGATTTTCACCAATCTTCCCTATTATCCCTAAATATAGGGCACCTATACACTTCTAAAAATTATATAATTTTCATACTTTACTCGAGTATTATTGTAACACAATATGTATACTTAAACAATAGGATATTTATGCAAAAACATTATGGAATAAAGGGCTTATACCCATTATAAACGCCCAGTTTCTATGTGGATATTGAAATTGGGCGTTTATAATAGTTTATTATCTTAAATCGATAGGATATTTGTCAATTCATACATTTCTTTATCAAATTCCTTTTTCTTTGAAAGGGCTTCATCTATATCTAAATCTATAAGCTTATTATTTTTTATTCCTATAACTCTACTTGATTTACCATCCATAAGTAATTTAACAGCCTTATCACCCATTCTGCTTGCCAATATCCTATCAAATGCTGTTGGTGTACCACCTCTTTGAATATGTCCTAGTACCGTAACCCTTGTCTCTATGCCCGTTTTATCTTCTATTTCCTTCCCCAGCTCAAAGGCATTGCCTATTCCTTCCGCCAGCATAATAATACTGTGCATTTTACCCCTATTTCTTCCATTTATAAGTTTTCTACATATATCTTCAATTTTAAACTCTTGCTCTGGTAATATAATGCTTTCCGCTCCTCCAGCAAGCCCAGAATATAAAGCAATATCCCCACAATGTCGTCCCATGACTTCTATAATATTAGCTCTACCATGGGATGTAGAAGTATCCCTTATGTTACTTACCGAGTCTAAAACTGTATTTATGGCTGTATCAAAGCCTATGGTATAATCTGTATAAGCTAAGTCATTATCTATAGTTCCTGGTAAACCTATTGCTTTTATTCCTCCATGACTAAGCTTTTGAGCCCCTTTAAATGAACCATCTCCACCTATCACGACAAGCCCTTCTATACCAAATATTCTAAGAACATCCAATGCCTTTTTAAAGCCCTCTTGAGTCTTAAATTCCTCACATCTTGCTGTCTTTAGAACTGTTCCACCTCTATGAATTATATCTCCAACAGAAGACAGATTCATTTCTATTATATTACCATTTATTAATCCATTATAACCTTTTTCTATTCCCATTACTTTAATATCGTTATATATTGCCGACCTCACAACAGCTCTTATTGCTGAATTCATTCCTGGGGCATCTCCACCACTCGTCAAAACTCCAATTTTTTTCAATCAATATCACCTCCCACTCCTTATATTTTGACCAATAAACACAATTCTTATTTTATCCCTTATTTAATTTTTCTTCAATATATTTTTCTATGTCCTCAGCTTTATCCATATTCATTACTTTATTTGCAAAGGCTTTCATATCCTCATACTTTAAGCCTCTAATTTGTTTTCTTGCGGGCAATATTGATATTGGGCTCATACTAAATTCATCTAATCCAAGGCCCAACAATATTGGTATCATCCTCTTATCTCCTGCCATTTCTCCACACATACCGACCCATATACCTTCTTTATGTCCATTATCTATTGTCATCTTAATAAGCCTTAATACCCCCGGATTGAAAGGATTGTAAAGATGATGAATTTTTTCATTCATTCTATCTACTGCCGTTGTATATTGAATCAAATCATTGGTTCCTATACTGAAAAAATCAACATGTTTAGCCAAAACATCACTTATTATTGCAGCAGCCGGAACCTCTATCATCATTCCTACCTGTATATTTTGTGAATATTGTATTGTGGCTTTATCCAAATCAGCTTTTACTTCTTCAAGAATTTTCTTTGCCTCTAAAAGTTCCTCTAAACTGGAAATCATAGGGAACATTATTTTTAAGTTTCCATAAACACTAGCTCTTAGAAGTGCCCTTAGCTGTGTTCTAAATATGTCCTTTTTGTCTAGGCAAAGTCTAATAGCTCTATACCCTAAGAAAGGATTCATCTCTTCGTCAAACTTTAAGTATGAAAGCTCTTTATCTCCGCCTATATCCAATGTCCTAATTACAATTGGTTTTGGATTCATAGACTCTAATACTTCTTTATATGCATTATATTGCTCTTCTTCTGTTGGAAGTGAAGCTCTATCCATATAAATGAATTCTGTTCTGTATAGGCCTACACCCTCAGCATCATTACTTAAAAGTCCTTTTACATCATTGGGAGTACCGATATTTCCTGCAAGTTCAACTTTTCTTCCATCTATTGTTATACTTACTTGACCCCTTAAGGCATTCAATTCCTTTTTTTCATCTTCATATTTATTTTTTAGTTCTTTATAATGCTTAATTTCTTCATCGGTAGGATTAATTATAACCTCTCCAGCCTCCCCATTAAATATAACGAAGTCTCCATCCTTTAATTGCTCAGTAATATCTTTAAGCCCTACTACGGCGGGTATTTCTAAAGACCTAGCCATTATAGCTGTATGGGATGTTCTTCCCCCAATATTAGTTAAAAATCCTAAGACCTTCTCCTTGTCCATTGTTGCAGTTTCAGATGGGGTTAAATCATTTGAAACCAATATTATCTCTTCATCGAGCATTGATAAATCAACTACGTTTATTCCCATAAGATTTCGTATAACTCTTCCAGAAACATCCTTAATATCAGCTGCCCTTTCTCTCATGTAATCATTATCCATGGCTTCAAAAATTGCTATATATTGCTCGGCTATTTCCTTAAAGGCATATTCAACATTTATTTTTTCAGCTTCTATCTTATTTAGAGTACTTGAAATTAGTTCAGGGTCATCTAATATCATTAAGTGGGCATCAAAAATCGCAGATTTTTCCTCGCCAAACTCCCTTAATGCTTTATCTCTGATCCCAGCTAGCTCTTTTTTTGATTTATCTATAGCTTCTTGAAATTTATTTTTTTCATTTTCTATATCTATAAATTCTTTTCTTTCAACAACTATTTCTTCATTCTTGATTAATAGAACCTTACCTAATCCTATTCCTGGCGATGCTCCAGTACCCTTTTTCATATATTATTCCTCCTTATTTTTCGTCGAATTTTGATTCTATTAAGCCAACCAATTCCTCTAGGGCTTCCTTTTCATCTGGGCCATCGGTAATAATTCTTATTGTATCCCCTTGTTTTGCCCCCATACTCAAAATATTCATGATAGATTTCGCATTTAACTCTACACCCTTTGACTCAATTGTTATTTCTGATTTGAATTTAGATGCTGTTTTTACAAAAACTGCAGCCGGTCTTGCATGTAACCCACTTTCATTTAATATTTTCACTGTTTTTTCCATAATCGTCCTCCCTTTTTATTAAATTATTTTTATAATTTCCTTTTGCCCAAGCTTTACATCTCTACCCACCTCAAATATTACCTTCTCTCCTTTAGAAAGATTTGTAAATATCACTGGGGTGATTATTGATTTAGCCAATGTCCCTACTTTATTTAAGTCTATACGAAGTATAGGCTGGCCAAGCTTAACTTTATCCCCCTGTTTGACAAGGGCTTCAAATCCTTCACCCTTAAGATGTACAGTATCAATTCCAAAATGGATTAGAATTTCGCGACCATTATTGGCTACGATCCCAATCCCATGCTTTGTTGGAAAAAAGATTTCTATTTCTCCATTTACAGGGGATACTACTTCTCCCTCTATAGGATGAATTGCAAACCCATCACCTAGCATTTTGTTTCTAAAAACCTCATCTGGTACATCCTGTAAGGATATCAGCTTCCCACTTAGGGGTGAAACAAATGAGGTTTGGGTATCATCTTCTTCAGTTGATTCCTTTTTTAGATCTGGTAGTGAGGTCTTTTTAATTATATTTTGAATTATATTTTGAATTTCTTGTTTTAATTGATTTGATGTAGATCCAAATACAGCTTGAATATCATTTCCTTTTTCAAATACGCCCTTGGCACCCAAAATCATTATGAGTTCTGTATCTACTTTATTTAAGTCATTAACACTGACTCTCAGTCGAGTGATACAAGCATCTAAATTAACAATATTTTCTTTATCTCCCAGGGCTAATAACATCTTTGCAGCTAAATCCTGCATCTTTGATGCTTGTATAGAAGCTTTTTTATTGAGTTCTGATGATATTCCTTTATGCATTTGCACCACTCCCATTTTATTGGATGAAAACAAAAAAGGCATAAGCAAAAGGATAAAATAGAGTAATTATTTTATCAAAATCTTTTACTCATGCCTGATCGAATCAGTTACATGTAAAAATATGTAGTTTGTATAAATAAACTTGCAGAACTTAAGACACAGATATTTCAGTTAAAACTTTAATTTATATATATCAAACTCCCCCATAAACATAGAATATTTTGCTATATATAAATTAAGATTTACTTTGAACTCCATATGTAAATTTTAACATAAAACGTTTTCTTAATCAATATCTATATAGAAACCATAATAATTTAAGAATATGAAAAAATCAAAAAGAGGACTAAAATAACCAGTGTATTTTTTGAATGTGCCTTAAACGTCATTGCGCATCTTATAAAGATGTATGGCTATATAGCCTATCTCTCCTTCTGATATACTAACCTTCAAGGTTTTCTCCATAATCTTAACTATATAATATGCTATATTAAACTCGTAGCTAAGATCATCCTGAAGTTTATTTAAAAATTTATTTTCATCAAATCTTTTACTATACGCCCTATCTATTATACCCATTAAATGCATAACAAATCTTCTATATAGGAATGAGTTCTTCTCTAATGTAATTTGTAATTTACTTTCTACTAATTCTACAATTTGACTTATCATTTTGGAGTTTTCTAATGCTTCATTTCTATTTTTGTCCTTTCTTGCTCCATAGATGTGTAGAGTTAGGAATCCGATCTCAGCCTCTGGTATATAGATTTTTAAGTCCTGTTCTAATATGTCCACTGATTTTTTTGCTAAGCTATATTCATCAGGATACATAAGTTTTATTTCAAATAAAAAAGGATTCACTATACTAATTCCTTCTGTAAGCCTTTTTATTGCAAAATTTATATGGTCAATCAATGCAATGTAACCATGGGAATCCAGATTTTCTTTTATTCCGCCCTTAAGCATCTCAATTATTTTCTGAGTTGTTTCTATTATTTTAGGATCTACTGTTGTAAAAAAGGTTTCATAATCATCTAGGTCTAATCCATTTAATGATATGAATTTTTCCTCTATCTTATCCAAGTTTTTTAGTAAAGCACCCTTTTTTCTACCAAAACCGATCCCCTTACCAATTAGAATATAATTTTGATAATTTTGCTGTACCAAAATAACATTATTATTTAAAACTTTCTTTATTAGATATCCTTCCATAGAATTCCCCCAAATTTGCTTATGATAGTCTTAGCCCAGATTATCTATATAAATATTTTATGAACAATCTGAGCTAATACATATGGTTATTATGCAATTAACATAACTATTTGTCAAGAATAAAGAATATGATTTAACCATAGAAGGTTTAAGGCAAATGTTAATTTATACATATGTGAATATCCCATGCCTTTAGGAATTATTGACATGTACAAATTACGATTTTAATTGGAATTCCTATATCAGCTTTATGTTACCCAATTCACTAAAATTAAAAAAGCATCCCAGAATCACGAATTTCTTCGTTATCCTAAGATACTCCTTTCTAAGTTCAAAAGCCATCAGTTATTACAGACCTTTATCACTCTAATACTTTCTTTAAAAAGCCACCTGTATAGGAACCACTTACAGCTGCTACCTGTTCCGGTGTTCCCTTTGCTACTATTCTTCCTCCTCGGTCTCCACCTTCGGGCCCTAAATCAATTATATAATCACTGGATTTAATAACATCTAAATTGTGTTCTATAACAATAACTGTATTTCCTCCCTCTACTAGACGTTTCAGAAGCTCTATCAATCTATCTACATCTGCCATATGAAGCCCAGTAGTTGGCTCATCCAGTATATAAAGTGTTTTCCCCGTACTTCTTTTGCTTAGTTCAGTAGCTAATTTAATTCTTTGTGCCTCCCCACCAGATAGTTGTGTCGAGGGTTGTCCTAACCTAATATATCCTAATCCAACATCATTAAGAGTTTCTAGCTTTCTTTTTATTTTTGGAATGCTTTCAAAAAACTTAAGTCCTTCCTCCACTGTCATATTAAGCACATCGGAAATGGTCTTGCCCTTATACTTTACCTCTAGAGTTTCTCTATTATATCTCTTCCCCTTACAAACATCACATTGAACATAGACATCGGGCAAGAAGTGCATCTCTATCTTAATTATTCCATCACCTTTACATGCTTCACATCTTCCACCCTTTACATTAAAACTAAATCTACCTTTTTGGTATCCACGTACCTTAGCCTCTGGTACTTGAGCAAATAGATCCCTTATGTGATCAAAAACCCCTGTATAGGTGGCTGGATTTGATCTAGGCGTTCTTCCTATTGGAGATTGATCTATGTCTATAACCTTGTCAATATGTTCAATTCCCTTTACTTCTTTATGACTGCCTGGTTTCTTTTTAGCCCTATGAAGCTCCATAGCTATTCTTTTATAAAGTATTTCGTTGACTAAAGTACTTTTTCCAGAACCAGATACCCCTGTTACGCAGGTAAACAGCCCTAGAGGAAATTCTATATTTACTTTTTTCAAGTTATTTTCCTTTGCCCCAATAACCTTAATAGACTTACCATTGGGCTTAATTCTTTCATTAGGTATGTCTATTTTCTTTCTACCACTTAAATACTGACCGGTTATAGAATTTTCATTATCTTTAATCTCATCAACGGTACCTTCTGCAATCACATAGCCTCCATGCTCCCCAGCACCCGGTCCAATATCTATGACATGATCCGCAGCATATATGGTATCTTCGTCATGTTCAACTACAATCAATGTATTACCTATATCAGTAAGATTTCTTAATGTCTTTAATAATCTTTCATTGTCCTTCTGATGAAGACCAATACTAGGCTCATCTAATATATAAAGTACTCCAACAAGTCCTGAGCCTATCTGGGTCGCAAGTCTTATCCTCTGAGATTCTCCACCGGAAAGGGTTCCAGCTGAACGAGATAATGTCAAATAGTCAAGCCCAACATCGGCTAAAAAATTAAGTCTTCCTTTTATCTCCTTGAGTATTTGTTCAGCTATAATTTCCCTTTTTTTATCAAGCTTTAGATTTTTAAAGAAATCCAATGACTTTCTAACAGACAAATCTGATATCTCTGCAATGTTTTTATCCCCCACAGTTACAGCTAAGGATTCATTGCTGAGCCTTGCCCCTTTACACTTTTCACAAGCATTAAGACTCATAAATTCCTCTATTTTACTCCTCATATAATCAGAATTAGTCTCTTTATATCTTCTTTCAAGGTTCTTGATTATACCTTCAAAGGGTGCTTTATATTGCCTACTTCCGTATTTACTTTCATAGTTAAATTGAATAGTTCTTTCATTTGTACCATATAATAGCTCGTCTATAAAATCCTGAGGCAATTCCATAACGGGTTTATCTAAATCGATATTATGGTCCTTTGCTAAAGCTTCAACCATTTGCTGATAATACGTACCCTCTCCACTGTTGGCAATGGGTGCTATCGCTCCTTGTCTAATAGATAGTACCTTATTGGGAATAACCAGCTCCGGGTCAACCTTCAAAAGGTATCCTAAGCCCTTACAAGACGAACACGCTCCAAAGGGGCTATTGAAGGAAAACATTCTGGGCTCTAATTCTCCAATACCTATCCCGTGTTCTGGACACGAAAATTTCGTATTGAATAGCATATCCTCTCCTTCAATTATGTTTACAATTACAAGCCCCTCCGATAGTTTAAGTGCCGTTTCTATGGAATCACTTAGTCTCTTTTGTATACCTTCCTTGGTTATCAATCTATCGATTACAACCTCAATGGTATGCTTTTTATTTTTTTCAAGTTTAATTTCTTCAAATACTTCCCTAAGTTCACCGTCTATCCTAACCCTTACATATCCATCCTTTTTTATTCTCTCTAGTTCTCTTTTATGCTCACCCTTTTTTCCCCTAACTATAGGCGAAAGAATTTGTATCCTAGTTCCATCTTCTAGTTCTAAAACCTTATCTACTATTTGATCCACTGTTTGCTGAGAAATTTCTACTCCACATACAGGACAATGGGGGATACCGGTTCTGGCATAAAGCAGCCTTAAATAATCATATATCTCAGTAACGGTTCCAACTGTAGAACGTGGATTTCTACTAGTGGTCTTTTGGTCTATGGATATTGCCGGAGAAAGTCCTTCAATATACTCTACATTTGGTTTTTCCATCTGACCCAAAAACTGTCTAGCATACGCCGATAAACTCTCAACATATCTTCTCTGCCCTTCAGCATATATAGTATCAAATGCAAGGGATGATTTTCCCGATCCACTAAGCCCAGTTACTACTACAAGCTTGTCCCTCGGTATCTTAATATCTATATTTTTAAGGTTATGCTCCTTCGCTCCCCTAACATATATATAATTTTTAGACATTGTTTCACACCTCTCAAGTTTACTATCAATGTTAAATGTTTTAATGTTGTATGGAGTGGGTCTCTTTGGTAAAGGAGATAAAAGATAAATTATAGGATATAGGCACTCTAGGTCAAAACTTCTAGGTATTTCAGCCCTTTCGCCTTTAACATTTTAACATTTCTCATTCTAGCATTTTACAAATAATTAAGCATCAACTTGTTCCTTAAGCTCACTGATTTTATCCCTAAGCTCTGCTGCCCTTTCAAATTGTAAATCCGCCGCGGCTTGTGCCATGTCGCATTCAAGCTTATTAATAAGCTCAAGGGTTTCTTCCTTGCTTAGCTTTTCATCCTTCTTAGTACCGTATTTAACCTCTTCTTCTGCAACCATGGTTGCTTCTATAACATTCCTTATTTGCTTTTTAATCGTAGTTGGAGTAATTCCATGTTCTCTATTATAATCCTCTTGAATGCTTCTTCTTCTGTTAGTCTCATCAATTGCGCGCTTCATAGATTTAGTAATGGTATCAGCATACATTATTACCCTACCTTCGGCATTTCTTGCCGCTCTACCAATTGTCTGTATTAATGATGTTTCAGACCGCAAAAAGCCCTCCTTATCTGCATCCAATATGGCAACTAAAGAGACCTCCGGTAAGTCAAGCCCTTCTCTGAGTAGATTTATACCCACAAGCACATCAAATTTACCAAGTCTTAAATCTCTTATAATCTCCATTCTTTGCATTGTATCTATATCGGAATGCATATATTTAACTTTTATACCTATTTCTTTTAAATAGTCAGATAAATCCTCAGACATTTTTTTAGTCAATGTGGTAACTAAAACCCTTTGATTTCTTTCCGTTATCCTATTTATTTCTCCAATCAAATCATCTATCTGCCCTTTTACTGGCTTCACATCTATATGAGGGTCAATTAGGCCCGTAGGTCTTATTATCTGTTCAACTACTTTTTTGCTGTGCTTATTTTCGTAAGGTCCCGGTGTAGCACTAACATATATCCCTTGATTAATCAAGGTCTCGAATTCTTCAAAGTTAAGGGGTCTATTATCATAGGCAGAGGGTAATCTAAACCCATACTCTATTAAATTTTCCTTTCTTGAACGGTCTCCACCATACATGGCCCTTACTTGTGGCAGTGTAACATGTGATTCATCTATTACTAGTAAAAAATCATCGGGGAAGTAGTCTATAAGCGTATATGGCCTACTTCCACTCTTTCTATCGGAAATGTGCCTTGAATAGTTTTCTATTCCCTGACAAAACCCAACTTCCCTAAGCATCTCTATATCATATTTTGTTCTTTGATATATTCTTTGGGCTTCAATAAGCTTACCTTGATCCTTAAATTCCTCTACTCTTTCCTTTAATTCCTTTTCTATATGTTTAATTGCCCTTTCCAGCTTATCTTTTTTGGTTACATAGTGGGATGCGGGAAAAATTGCAATATGCTTTCTAAGTCCAACAATCTCTCCTGTTAGGGCATTTACTTCTGTAATTCTATCTATTTCATCACCAAACAATTCTACCCTTATGGCATTTTCTGAAGATGAAACAGGAAATATCTCAATAATATCTCCCCTTACTCTAAATGTACCCCTTGTAAAGTTTATATCATTTCTCATATATTGTATATCCACAAGTTTTTCCAATATCTCATCCCTACCCTTTATCATTCCGGGTCTAAGGGAAAGAACTAGATTTTTGTAATCTATGGGATCGCCCAGACCATATATACAGGATACACTTGCTACTATAATTACATCTCTTCTTTCAAACAAAGACATGGTGGCGGAGTGCCTTAGTTTATCTATTTCATCATTTATAGATGCATCCTTTTCTATAAATGTATCACTATGAACTACGTAGGCTTCTGGCTGATAATAATCATAATAACTCACAAAAAACTCAACGGCATTATCGGGGAAAAATTCTTTGAATTCACTACATAATTGAGCAGCCAAAGTTTTATTATGAGCAATTATTAAAGTTGGCTTTTGTACTTTTTCAATGATATTCGCTATGGTGAAGGTTTTACCGGAGCCAGTAACTCCAAGCAAAGTCTGATGCTCTAAGCCTTCACTAATCCCCTGAGCCAAGTCCTTTATTGCATCTGGTTGATCTCCAGTAGGTTTAAATTCTGAAACTATCTTAAACTCACCCATAAAAACACCTCATATGTTAAGTAGTAAAATGCTTAAAAATATCTTCAACAAATCAAACATTAGTTCGCTTCTTCGACTAAATTATATAATTCTTTTATTATCAAGTCAATGAAATTATATAAATTCTCTCACAATTATTTCACTCATGAATAAAATATTATTATGATGAATTTTTACAGCTTAATTTTGTATAATATTATTCAATACTTTTTATGCGGACGGTGAATTATATGCTTTATAATAATGAAAATCTCTATTTCAGATCATATGTTCACGGAGTAAATATTAAAATTCCCATTGCCAGCAATAAATATGTGCCTGAAATAAATTTCGATAATGCTGCCACAACCCCACCATTAAAAACTGTTTTAACTGAGGTACTTTCCTTTTCCTCAATGTATTCCTCTATACACAGAGGCACTGGATATAAATCTAAATATTCTTCATATTTATATGAAAAATGTAGGGAAACTATTGCTAAATTTGTGGGAACGGACTTAAATACGGACACAATTATCTTTGTAAACAACACTACGGAGGCTATAAATAAATTGTCATATAGGTTGGATCAAAGGGATGGAAGGGATGTAATTCTATCAACTAATATGGAACATCATTCCAATGATTTGCCTTGGCGGAAAAGATTTAAAGTAGATTATGTAGCCGTGGATAAAGATGGACGGTTATCCATAAGCGACCTAGAAAACAAGCTAAAAAAGTATTCAAATAGGGTTAGACTAGTAGCAGTTACAGGTACTTCAAATGTTATGGGCTATATCAATCCGATTCATACTATAGCTGAATTATGTCATAAATACAATTCAGAAATACTAGTGGATGGGGCACAATTAGTGGCCCACACTCCAATAAATATGAAACCCAAAGATTCAAATAAACATATTGATTATTTCGTTTTTTCTGCCCATAAGATGTATGCTCCCTTTGGTATAGGAGTTTTAATAGGTCCAAAGTCTTCCTTTGAGGAAGGTGACCCAGACCATGTTGGCGGTGGCACCGTAGAAATTGTTACCCATGATTATGTTAAATGGGCTAAGCCTCCCCATAAAGATGAAGCTGGATCGCCAAATATAATAGGTGTAGTAGCTCTTTCGTCTGCGATAAAAACCTTAACTATGCTTGGACTAGATAAAATCCATAGATATGAGAAAAGCCTAACTAAGTATGCCATGAAAAAACTAAAATTAATTCCTGAATTAGATTTATATGGAGACACAGAAAATATTAATGATAGAATAGCTATTATACCCTTTAACGTAAAAGGTATACCCCATGATATTTTGGCAAATATACTTTCATCTGAAGCAGGTATAGCCGTTAGAAATGGATGTTTTTGCGCCCATCCCTATCTTCATGAAATCCTAAATGTAAGTAACAAAGAAATAGAAAGACGTATTAATAATCCAACCTTACCCCATCCAGGTATGGTACGTATAAGCTTCGGTATGTATAATTCAAGTCAAGAAATAGATACACTTATTAAAGCCCTAAGTAATATTGTAAAGAATAAGGAATATTACTTAGCTAAATATACTAAACAAGTAAGATGCGCCCATCCAGATTATTTATGGAAGGTTTAAAATTATAAAAAAAAGCGACATAGGTCGCTTCAGGCCACCTAAAAACCCGAATTTCTTCGTTGTTGCTGAAACCAAGAACCCTTACGTATGTCTATATACGCTACGGTCTCTCGGTTTCAGCACGCCTCGAACTTCGGATTGTTAGGCCGCCTGCCATCTTGTTGACTTTGTCAACAATCTGAAGCTACATAGGTCGCTTTTTTATAATTCACTCTCCTGGGCTTCAAGCCTTTTATCAACATATTTTTCAAAAAACGTTTTTATAACCGCCATTATAGGCACCGCTAAAAACATTCCTACTACTCCAAACATGCCCCCACCAATTATGATGGCTACAATTATCCAGAATGGAGATAATCCAACCTTCTCCCCTAATATCAAAGGGCCTAAGAAAAGACCGTCAAATTGCTGCAGTGCTATGACAAATACTAAAACCCAAATAGCCTTAATAGGATTATCAAAGAGGGTAATGGCTACTGCGGGTACAGCACCTATAAATGGTCCAAAATAAGGTATCATATTTGTAAGCCCTATTATTAGGCTCAAAAGCAAAGCATAGGGAGCCTTGATGATAATAAAACCTACAAAGCATATGCCACCAATTATACACGAATCTATAAATTTACCGATTATAAACTGTGAGAATACTTTGTCAATCTCAACTCCAAATTCTATTATCCCTCTGGCCTTTTCTTTATTAAAAAAAGCAATAATAATTTTTTTAAAGCCAATACTAAATCTTTCTTTATCCTTTAAAAAATACACTGATATTATCATGGATAGTATTATCTTAAAAAATGTAGAGGTCAAGTTGATTGCCTGTGAAACAATAGTAGTTAATATATCATTTAAATAAACAGAAATTTGATCGATGATTTTATTTAAGTTCCCCTCTATACGAGGTGTTATCCCATATTTATCTAATAACTGTAAACTTGCAATCTTCTCAGTCATCCATTCATCGGTGATCTCAAAATATTGAGGTAAATCCTTTAGCAGATTAGCTATACTATTGAAAATCTTTGGAGAAACTATAGTAACAAATATTGTGGTTATTCCTATTACAAACATATATATAACCAGTATACTCCATCCTCTTTTTATCTTAAGATGCTTTTCAATATATTTCATCAAAGGATTAAGTAAGTATGCTATAGCAAATGCCCATATAACAGGACTAAAAATTGACAACAGATCAATGTTCATAAATAGGAAAAAGTCTATTTTGTTTATTACTTTGTACAATACAAAGGCTATTATAAGCAATGGTATTATATCTAAATACGGTATCTTTTTCTTTTCTGCCATTTATGTCCTCCCTATCTACATATTTATTTAAATTATAACACATAATTGAAGAAATTACATAACTCTTACTTGGCTAAGCCTAATATTGGGATATCATCCTTGATTTAATTGCTTAAGATATAAGTGGATTTCGTGGATATCTCTACTACATTTCCCACTTTTTAAGTTTTCTATGTATTACTCAACCCCCTCATCTATGCACTTCTATGGATACAAAAACCTGCTGGCAAATTAGCCAACAGGTTTCTATTAGATACATAACTTTATAGTTACATGTTAATGTTTTCTACCTTTAAATAACCTTTTAAATACGCTCTTAATTATACTTAGATTTTCTCCAGAAGAAACAACAAAACTTGAAGTTTTTGGAATAATAATTGTTCCTAAGGAATTAATTCCATTTGTATAATCTTTATATTCTAATATTCTTTTCTTACCCTCTTCAGTTATCACTTCAATCCAAAGATATGTTGGAAATTGATTTAAAATATACAATAAATCTGTCTTTTCATTAACCGAGTAATTATTAGCCTTGAGTATAATATATCCGGGCTTTATACCCATTTTTTCTCCAATGCTATTCTTTTTAATATCTAACACTGTTAATCCTCTATGATGTTTTTTATAAATAGGCATCTCCCTTTTTTCTTCCCTCTGGCTATATATAATCAATGCTTCATGGGCAACGGGTGCAAAAAAGGCCGCTATAAATTTAAAGGGATAGATATATGAAGATATTCCTGCAAGTATGAGAAGCACTATACTATATGCGGCAAGTCTTAATGAAGATTTCTTACTTTTTTCCTTTGGAGAAGAAGTAATTGCTATATCCCCATATCCAAGGGCAGCTATAACAACTACCGGATATATTGAAATATTATCTAAATTTACTGAATGAAATAGGGGCCACCAGTTCCAGTGGGGAAAATTGATGTTAGATCCCCCAGCTAACCCCACCAATAAAACTGCAAATGGAATAGGCCAAAATCGTTGGAGCGTAAACCCCCCAACAGTCCCATATTTATCATGCTCTATAAAAATTGGAGTTGGAGCCCTGTGTCCATCTATCCATATCAATATACTTTCAATAAGATGTAATACCGCAACTAAAGCAATAATACTCGAAACATTGACCTTTGGAAAACCAAATATTAAACTTGAAAGAGAGATAATTCCACCAGCATAGGAAAAACAAAGATATCTCACATTGATGAGCATCAAAATTATTGCAAGGGGTAGTATAAATTTAAAATCTTCAAGCTGTATTGCAACTCCCAGAATTGATATTACTATAGTTCCTAAAATCCCACCGAGCATACCCACTCCCAATGATACAAAAACCCTTTGCTTTGCCGTATTCTTTTCCTTGCCTAAAAGTTTTCTTTCCATCTTAGCCACTTTATTATATTGTAAATATATTAAAAATAATACTACCCAAAACAACGGACTAATTATTATAGTTAAAATCGATCGCAGTGATAGTATTATAAGCTCTAACCACTCCATAAAACTTTTCACCTACCATAAAAGGATATATAAGCCCGGGACTTTTCCCGGGCAATCACATTATATCTTCCCTCTTAGAACCTCCAGTGCCTTTTGTAGTTGAGTGTCTTCTTCATCGGTTATTTCTACCTTTTCTTTTAATTCTTCAGGTAAATCTACAACTATATTAGGTTCTATTCCCTTTCCATGTATATACTCACCATTTGGTGTATAATACTGAGAAATAGTCAATTTGAATCCAGTTCCATCGGTTAATTCCCTAACGGCTTGAACAAGGCCTTTGCCAAAGGTTGTTGTTCCAATAATAACCCCGGACTTTGTATCCTTAACGGCACCAGTTAAAATTTCCGATGCACTTGCACTTCCTTTATTAACTAATATGACAAATGGATAATCAACTTTATTTGCATCAGAATCCATATATTCCTTTTTACCTGCTCTATCCTTTGTATATACTATATTTTGTTTTCCTAATAACTCATCAGCTATTTCAACACATTCTCTTAATGAGCCTCCAGGATTATTTCTCAAATCTATGATTAGACCCTTTATATTTTTTGATTCTAAATCCTTTAAATGCTTTTTAAAATCTTCAGCAGTTTTATCATCAAACATAGTTAACCTTAAATATCCTATATTGTCTTCTATCACCCTTGATTTTACTGTTTTAAGTCTTATTTCTTCCCTCTTAATTGTAATAGCTAGGGGTTCCTTCTTATTTGGTCTTAAAATAGTTATGTCTACTTCCGTTCCCGGTTTTCCCTTCATTATAGCAATAGCATCATCAAGTTCATCTGCCGTAACTTCTTTATCGTTAACCTTTACAATCTTATCCCCACTAATGATTCCAGCTCTTTCACCGGGTGTATCTTCTATAGGAGACACCACCGTTATATAACCATCATCCCCTGGTGTAACTATGATACCTATTCCCCCATAAGTCCCATGAGTGTGGGTCATAAAGCTATCAAATTCCTTTTTGGACATGTATTGTGAGTAGGGATCATTCAATGAACTAAATAATCCTTTTAATATACCATCCTCAAATACATCCTCATCCACTGGTTCATAATAATTTTCTTCAATGTATTTCTTTAAGTAAAGGGTTTTTTTAAACTTGTCTTCTAATCCAACCAATCTTTCATATTCACTTTTAGGAAGGGATACTTTCCCATTAAATCCTATGGCTGCAACATTTGTTATTACCGTCGTCAATAAACCTGTGACTATAATTAATACAATGGCCCCTATAAAGGCGGTTCTCTTTTTAATCATGAATTTCACCTCTAAGTCATTTTATTTAAGCAATAATAATTATTATATCTATATTATATAAATTGAGAAAATTGCATAACTCTTACTTGACCAGGTTGCATAATATGTATGGTATAGCTTTAAGGATTCCCAAACTATACATAGCAGATAATTTTTATAGAAGGCAATTATGCAATTTGCTCAAATTATAAAAAATGAAATAAATCTTACTATTTTATTCTATTATATTTTATTATTCATTATACCACCTTTACTTGGTTTACACAAAAATTTGGAAATAAAAAGCCTCCTATCCTGTAGACTTTGAAAACTCCCACTAGAAAAGTGGGAGTTTCAGGCTGTTGAAAAACCCGAATTTCTTCGTTGTTGCTTCAACCAAGAACCCTTACGTATGTTTGTATACGCTACGGTCTCTCGGTTTCAGCACGCCTCGAACTTCGAATTTCTCAATAGCCTGCCAGATTGTTGACTTTGTCAACAATCTGAAACTCCCACTAGAAAAGTGGGAGTTTGATATTAAGGCTGTTTAATGTATTTTAGCGGATCTACAAATTTACCATTTTCACGGACTTCAAAGTGTAGATGGGGTCCAGTTGACATACCTGTACTTCCACATTTTGAAATAGCTTGTCCCCTTTTTACCTGTTGACCTTCTTTAACTAGTATACTGGAGTTATGAGCATATAGGGTTACTATTCCACCCCCATGATCTATCATTACTACTTTCCCATAACCACCTTTCCAACCTGAATAGATAACTTTACCACTTTGGGCTGCAACTATATTCTTACCAATAGGTATTCCTATATCTATACCCGTATGTAGCTTTTTCTTTCTCAAAATAGGATGGTTTCTATATCCAAAGGGTGAAGTGATCCTACTATACCCAGGAGCTGGCCATGCCATGCTTCCACCAACATATTTTGCATTAGATTGCTTTCTCTTTATTAGATCACCAATACGATTAGCCAAATCTGTTAATTCATCTTCTTTACTTTCTAAAGCTTTATAGTCTTTTTCAAGTTCTTTTTTGAATCTTTGCATCTTCCCCCTTGAGACCTTTAGATTATTTTGCTTAACCTTTGTATTATTTTTTAAGGTGATTAATTGGGAATTTTGGTTTTCAAGGGTTTTCTTTTTTTGCTCAATTAAATCTCTCTGGGCCTTCAAATATTTTACAAGCTCTATATCATGGTTTAATATCTTTTTAACCATATCTAGTCTAGTCAATAAATCTTCAAAGCTTGTGGAATCAAGCAACACTTCAACGTATCCTACCTCTGCATTCTTATACATTACTTCTAATCTAGCATTTAAAGTCTCATTTTTCTTTGAAATATTATCCTTTGCTTGCACTAATTCCTGTTGTGTTATCTCTATTTGCTTTTTAGTTCCAATGATATTTTTATTGAGTTCTTCCACTTCGGCTTCAAGTTTTCGGATAGTTCCTTCTAATTGTTCTATTTTATCAGAAACATTCTTTTGCTGTTTTTCATTCTCCTTTTTATCTTGTCCAACTTGATTTATCTTACTATTCACACTATTCAATTTCTTTTTATCATCATTAATATCGAAAGCAAAGGCTTCTAAAACCATTATAAACATCAATGACATAGATATTAAAAAAATAAAAATTCTCTTTTTATTCATCCTTTATTTTATCCCCCTTTTCATATTTATTCTACACCCTTAAGTATTTCTTCATAGAGGTAATACTCCCTAATGCTCCTATGCCTGAACCTAAAACTATGAACATAATAAACAAATTATCTACTACCTTTGCTATAGGTACTAAATAAGCTGTTAACATTACATATAAACTCGTTGCAGCTAAGTTATACAGATATCTATAGCTCAAATAAATTATTAGGAGTGCAATTACTGAGCCCAGTAGACCTAGGAATGTTCCCTCAATAAAGAATGGCCACCTTATGAACCAGTTTGTAGCTCCAACATATTTCATTATATTTATCTCTCTTCTTCGTGCTGCAACAGTAAGCTTTATAGTATTTCCAATAATAAAAACAGAAATAGCTATTAAGATCACTATGATAATCATTCCAATAATTCTAACAAAATCTGTTATTTTAATTATCTTATCTACAATATCCTTATGAAATTTTACATTTTCTATATTGTCAATCAATCCTATCTGACTTACGACAGCTTCACTGTCTTCTATATCATTTAAATACACTACATAGGAGTTTGGAAGCGGATTTCCTTCTAAGCCTTCTAAGAGATATCCCTGTTCTCCAAAAAGCTCCTTCATATATCCAAGAGCCTCTGCTCTAGATTTAAATTTTATCTCCTTTATTCCTTCTATCTGTGCTATTTCTTTCCCTATTTGTTCTATACGATCATTCTCAGTATCCTTATCTATATACACTTGGATAGAATCAAATTGATCTTGTGCCCCTTCTGCTAGGCTATTTATATTAAATATTAGAATAAATATTATCCCCAAAATAATCAAAGTGGCTGAAACGGAACCTATAGAAGCTAAACTCATCATTCTGTTTCGCCAAAGGTTCTTAAAGCCTTCCTTTACCATGTATCCTAAGCTTCTAATCTTCATACCCATAGCCCCCCCTTTCCTCATCTCTTACAACATTTCCCTGTTCCAATGCTATAACTCTCTGCTGCATCATGTTTACTATTTCTCTAGCATGGGTAGCCATCACTATAGTTGTTCCCCTTCTACTAATTTGTCTTAAAAGTCTCATGATTTCCCATGATGTCTCAGGATCTAAATTACCAGTAGGTTCATCAGCTATAAGTATTGGTGGATTATTTATTATAGCCCTAGCAATTGACACTCTTTGCTGTTCACCCCCGGAAAGCTGCTCTGGATACATCTTAGCTTTACTGCTTAGTCCAACAAGACTAAGCATAGTTGGAACACCTCTTCTTATTTCCTTTGGTGTGGCCTCAATTATTTCCATTGCAAAGGCTACATTTTCGTACACCGTTTTATTGGGAAGCAGTCTGAAGTCCTGAAAAACTACACCAATCTTTCTCCTTAGCAAAGGAACCTTTCGCCTATGAATATTAGTTATATTTTGATTATCAATTAAAATTCTCCCTTGTGTAGGCTCAACTTCCTTTAAAAGCATTTTTACTAAGGTAGATTTTCCTGCTCCACTGGGGCCTACTAGAAAAACAAAATCTCCCTTATCTATTTTAATATTTATATTTGCAAGGGCCATCGTCCCATTCTTATATCTTTTCGATACATTTTTTAATACGATCATTACATCAACTCCTAACATTATTTCTATTTCGATAAATAACCTTTATTTCCTTCATTTTTTTTTCGGTAAATAGTAGTATTTTTAGACTATTTTTATAAAATTCGAGATTATTTATAGATGGGATCATATATATTATAAATGTTAATCCCCATAAAAAAATCTTAAAGACGATATTGTCTTTAAGATTTAATATTAGATTTAAAATTGTGTAATATTTTTTATTTTTCTACTTTATTATCCTTCAATCTTTCTTTTTCCGCGGCTTTAGCTAATTCCTTAAGGGTTTTTGTAACCTTATAGTGTATTGACCCTTTAGGATATTCACCATTTTCATTCATCTGTCCAGCGGGTACTCCAGTTAATATCTCCAGTCCTTCATCGATTGTCTTAACAGCATATATATGAAACTTTCCTTCTTCAACTGCCCTAATAACCTCATCCTTCAACATCAAATTTTTTACATTTTGATGGGGTATCATGACTCCCTGTTCACCTGTCAATCCCTTCAATTTACACACCTTAAAGAAACCTTCTATTTTTTCATTAGCCCCACCTATAGGTTGAATTTGTCCACGTTGATTTACAGACCCTGTTACTGCTATATCTTGTCTAATTGGGGCCTTTGATATGCTTGAAAGTATTGCATAAAGTTCTGTACTCGAAGCACTATCTCCATCAACCCCAGAATAGAGCTGTTCAAAAACAATACTTGCCGATAGGGCTAATGGTTTTTCTTGAGCATATTTATGTCCTAAATATCCACTAATTATCATAACTCCCTTATCATGTATCTTTCCACTGGTTTTTGCTTCCCTTTCAATATTAATTATCCCAGCTTTTCCCCTATAGGTTGAAACAGTAATTTTACTTGGTTTTCCAAATCTATATTCTCCTGTACCTGTAACGGCTAACCCATTTATTTCCCCAATCTTTTCTCCATCCACATCTAATAAATAGTCGCCTTCATCAAACATCTCAAGAACCTTTTCTTCATATTTATTATTTCTAAATATTTTCTCTGATATTGCTTTTTCAATATGCTTAAGGCCTACTATATTGCTGCCATCTACTTCAGCCCAACCATCAGCTTCATAAAGTAGCTCGACAATTTGATTAAACCTTGAACTAAGCTTATTTTGATTTGAAGCTAATCTAGAGCTATATTCTATAACTTCCCCAACTGCTTCCTTATCAAAATGTCTCAGATCCTCTTTTTCACAATGGGTTGCAATAAATCTAGCCATTTTAAGGATATTTTCTTCATCTCTAGACATTTCTATATCAAAATCAGACATTATTTTAAATAATTTTTTAAATTGCTCATCGTAATTATACAACATATAATATGTATATGGATCTCCTATGAGTATAATCTTAAGATTAACAGGTATTGGTTGAGGCTTTAAGGATGTTGTTACTACATATCCTAATTGTTTACCCAGACCTTCAATATTAATTTCTCCCGTAGTAAGTACCCTTTTAAGTCCATTCCATGCAAATGTATTTACAAGTACATCCTTGGCCTGTAATATCAGATATCCACCATTGGCTTCATGTAAAGCCCCTGGTTTAATTTGGGTAAAATCAGTTTTCATAACACCCATTTCATTTCTATATTCCACACTACCCACTAAATTGTAATAGGTTGGATTAGCCTCTATAATAACAGGGGCACATTTTTTTTCACTGTTATCTATAAAAAGGTTCACATTATACCTATCGAAAAAGGCTTCACTTGACTTTAACTGAAACATAGCAAAGGGATTATTTTCATCGGAGTCTTTATCCTTTTTAAATTTATCAATATTTTCCACAATATCCTTTACAAGCATATTGAAATACTCAATTATATTGTCATTATAATTAAATCTCATTTTTAATTTTTCTATATGAAAATCTACGACTTTGCTTGCTGTCTCAATATCTAATTCTTTGAGCTTTTCTCTGAAATTTTCTTCAAGCTCTCTAAGCTTGTTAAATACATCAACGGAATCTAAACTCAATTTATTGCTTCTTTCCCTTAATTCCCCAAATTCTTCTGGAGACAGATTGCTATAATCTACTTCGCTCATAGGTTTGCCTTCCTTAAGAGGCATATTGACTAATCCCTTTTCCGTATGGGCGAATCTAAAATCATGCTGCTCCGCAACCTTATTTAATTCATTAATAATATCCTGGGAAATACTTTGATATTGCTGTAAAAGGGCATTTTTCATATTTTCGTACTCTTTACTTGTAAAAGCATTTTCAATTTCCTTCTTAAGCTTTGTGATTGCATCCTCCATGGCCTTTACAAGTTTTTTTCCTTGTCCAGGTTTAAGGTTTAATGCCAAAGGGCTGTGGGGATTTTTAAAATTATATACATATACCCAATCATCGGGAACCTTCTTTTTTGATGCTTTTTCATCGGCTATTAGTTTCACATAGCTATTTCTTCCCGTCCCGCTTTGTCCGGAAACAAAGATATTGTAGCCCTTCTTTTTTATTGATAGTCCAAAGTCTAATGCATTTGATGCCCTTTCCTGGCCTATAATACCTTGAAGTGGAGTTAAATCGGCAGTACTATCAAATTTAAAACATTCTATGCCACATTTATTTTTCAATTTTTCCAAAGGAACTTTGACTCTTTCCGGCATATTGATACTCCCCTTTCTAATTTACAGTTTTTTTCGAATATTTTATTTATTTATACCCTTATTTATTTCCATGTATTCAACGTATTCTGACATTTGAGCAAATTGCATAATTACTTTCTATAAAAACCATCTACTATAGATAAACAACATTAAGACTTAAAATATATTTCAGAGAAAATAATGAACGCTCCTACATTTTTTCTTTGAAATATATTAAACCTTGAAGTTGTTTATATTTACATGCAGTTTAAAAATCTTCAAAGCCATATCACCAAATATGCTATATCTTAAATATTCAAATTAAGGATGATATTCCCATATTAGTCCCAGCCAAGTAAGAGTTATGCAATTTCCTCATTTATAAATTTAATATTTGTCATACAGCTCAAAAAAATTATTATATATAAAAAAAAGCCATTCCAATTTTTTCAAATGACTTTCCATTAATAATTTTTTGATATTTAGGTATGGCTTGAGAGTTTAGTCCAATACCTTATAATTAAATAAAAGCTACTATGGATTACATAGTAGCCTATTTCATCTTTAATTTTTGTTAATATTTAACTCCCCTAGAATAATCTAATTTATCTCTACACTTTCTCCATCGACAATATAAATGATTCTTTCACATATATTTGTTATATGATCTGCCATTCTCTCTAGGTATCTTCCCACAAATAGTAGCTTTGCCCCTTGATTTATATTTTTAGAATCTGAATGTATCATCATTAGTATTTCCGTGTATATATCTTTATATAGGTTATCTATTAACTCATCCTCTTTACCAATTCTATAGGCTAACTTAGAATCTTCATTAATAAAGCTAATCTTTGAATTTCTAAGCATACCTAATATAATACCCCTCATTTTAGGAATATCAATTAAAGGTTTTATATGGGGTTCGTCACCGATTTTTATTACTTCCTTGGAAATATTTACACAAAAATCTCCTACTCTCTCTAAATCAGTAATAATTTTTGAAATAGAAAATATGATCCTTAAATCCTTAGCCATTGGCTGTTGAAGAGCAATAAGCTCTATTGTCTTTTCTTCTATACTTTCTAGAAATTCATCCACATTATCATCTAATTTTATAACCTCACGGGCTAATTCGACATCCTTATTTATAAGAGCATCAACAGACTTTATAACCAATTTTTCTACACTTTCCATCATGCTTACTACTTCATCTTTTAGTGAAGTTATTGATGCTTCAAAACCATCTCTAACCAATTGATAAACCTCCCTTTCTTAGCTTGAATTCATTAGACCTCCTGAGAGTTTAATACATACCTTTTACCCAAATCTACCAGTAATATAGTCCTCAGTTCTTTTATCCTCTGGAGTTGTAAATATCTTACTGGTATCGCCAAATTCAATTATTTCTCCCATTAGAAAAAATGCTGTTTTATCAGAAATCCTTGCGGCTTGCTGCATAGAGTGGGTAACAATAACTATGGTATAGTCATTTTTCAGTTCATTAATTAATTCCTCAATTCTATGTGTAGCAATAGGATCAAGTGCAGAAGTTGGTTCATCCATCAATAAAACATCTGGTTGAACCGCAAGACTTCTAGCAATACAAAGTCTTTGCTGTTGCCCACCGGAAAGTCCATAGGCACTATCATATAATCGATCCTTTACTTCATCCCATAAAGCAGCACTTTTCAAACTTACTTCAGCAATTTCTAGCAATTGCTTTTTGTCACGAATCCCATGTATTTTGGGCCCATATACAACATTCTCAAAAATAGACTTTGGGAATGGATTGGGTTTTTGAAATACCATTCCAACCGTAGTTCTTAGTTCCTCTAACCTAACAGATTTATCAAAAATATCTGTTCCGTGATAAAGAATGTTTCCCCAAGTTCTTACAATTGGTATATTATCCACCATACGGTTTAATGTTTTTATAAAAGTCGATTTACCGCAACCTGAAGGCCCTATAATTGCGGTAACTTCGTTTTCTTGTATTTTAATATTTATATCTCTTAATGCTTGGTCATCACCATACCAAAGATCTAAATTTTTCACATCATATACGACGTTATTATGATTGCTACCTGCATTGTTTAACATTTTGAAAGTATTCCCCCCTATTTAGTATCGTCTTTGGAACTTGCTTCTTATAAAGATTGCTACTGAATTCATTAATAGTAATACCACTAATAACACTACAATAGTGGCAGCAGCTAAATTTGCATATTCCGGTGTTAGAACAGTATCAAGTGTCCAATAATAAATCTGAATTGGCAAAGCAGTAAAATCCGACATTATGCCATCGGGTATTCTAAGAATAAGTGTAGGTATCCCAAGTACAACTAAAGGAGCTGTTTCTCCAATAGCCCTTGATATAGCTAAAATACACCCCGTCAAAATTCCTGGTAGGGATGCTGGTAAAACAACTGTTCTTATGGTCGTACATTTCGTCGCTCCCATAGCATATGCTCCATCTCTTAAGAAACCAGGCACCCCTCGTATTGCTTCTTGACTTGCTACAACAATAATAGGCAAAACTAATAAAGACAATGTTAATCCTCCAGCAAGTATACTGGACCCAAGGCCAAATATTCTTCTAAAAACTGTTAATCCAAGCAATCCAAAAATAACCGACGGTACACCGGCCAAATTGGAAATATTAGTTTTGATAAAAGCCTGGAATTTCCCTTGATTTACATATTCTTCTAAATATATAGCCGTTGATACTCCCAATAATAACGTTACGGGTATAACAACTGCCATTAGCCAAACTGATCCAATTATAACCCCATATATTCCAGCTTTTTCTGGAAAGATTGATAAATTACTAGTTAAAAATTTTAAATCTAGCCATCCAATACTTTGTACGACAATTCTATAAAACAGTATTCCTAATACCATCAAAGCAAATACAGTAGATAGAGAAAAAAGTTTCCTTGCCACTGTATCTATAAAAATACGTCTTTCCATTCTTTTTTTGGTAATTTCCTTATTTAAGAAGGCCTTTGTACTTTTTTTATTATTTAACCCATTATTTGTTTCATTTTTTATTAATTCACTTTGATAATCCATGTTTAGTATTCCTCCCTGTATTTATGAGAGATATATTGTGCTATCAAATTCATTAAAAGGGTGAAGACAAAAAGTATCAACCCTACTGCATATAAACTATAATAACCCGTTGTTCCCATTCCAGCATCACCACTTGTAAACTCAACAATATAGGCTGTCATTGTTTGCATTGATTGAGTAATGTCAAAGGTGAAATTCTTTGAACTGCCACTAGCAATTGTGACAATCATGGTTTCTCCAATTGCTCTGGAAATAGCTAGTACAAAAGAAGCAATAATACCCGAAATAGCAGCAGGAACAACAACTTTTAATGTAACTTCCAATTTTGTTGATCCAAGTGCCAAAGCTCCTTCTCTCATTGAGTTAGGAACAGAACTCATTGCATCCTCTGATAGTGATGCAACAAGGGGAATAATCATTATACCCATAACGATACCTGGGCTAAGGGCGTTTTTAGCACCTAAGCTTGGTATCAATTTCATTAATAAAGGTGTAACAAAGGAGTAGGCAAAAAAACCATAAACGATTGTAGGTATCCCAGCTAAAACTTCCATGATTGGTTTTAAAGCCTTTCTACGTTTCTCAGAAGCAAATTCACTTAAATACATTGCGGCAGTTAATCCTACTGGAACTGCAACACACATTGCAATTAAAGCAGTCATGATTGTACCACTAATTAATGGTAAGATACCAAAAGTAGGATTTGCACTTAAAGGAGCTAACTTTGTACTAAAAACTTCACCCAAAGGTACTTTTGCAAAAAATTTATAAGAATCAAATAATAAAGTCATAACAATTCCAATAGTTGTTAGTATTGAAATTGAAGCTGATAGCAAAAAAAAGTTAGGCATAATTTTTTCAGTTCTATTTTTTTTCTTTTTCAAGTTGTTCTTGATTACATCTCTAACACTAACAGCCTTGTTCATTAAACCCCCTCCGTTCTATATGCTTAATTCAGTAGTCATCATAAACAGCACTAAGATGAGAATCATAGTATCTTCTCATCTTAATGTTAAACTATCTAATACTTTAGACTACCTTCATAATCTTACTTTATTGCTTCTACTTGCTTCAGATATTCATTGTAAACTTCTGAAGGCAATGGAGCAAATCCGTTATCACCTGCTAATCTTGCAGCACCTTTATGGGATACAACATACTTAGCAAAATCAAGCACTTCTGGTTTTCCCTTAGCATGATTTACATTTAAGTATGTGAACACAGGACGAGTAAACCCAGAGTATGGTAGATCTTCTCCTATTGTTTCTAAAGTTGGTTCAACCCCACCATTTCCAAAATCAACTGAAACTGCTTGAAGTTTATCTTGGTTATTAACATAATATCCAAAGCCAAAGAATGCAATAGCATTTTTATCATTTGCAACTAAGTCAACTAATGTAGAATACTCTTGTTGTAAATTAGCTGTTTTAACCATATCTTTCTTATCTAATATCTTCTCAAAGAAGAACTCAAAAGTTCCATGGTTCTCATTTGGTCCATAGAATTTAATTTCTTCCTTAGGCCATTCTGCTCTTATATCTGACCAAAGAACTTTGTCATTTGCCTTATATGCACCTGAAATATACATACTAACGATTTCTTCCCTTGTCATTTCTTTTGCCCAATTATTATCCTTGTTAATAACCATTGTTAATCCGTCAAGAGCTAATTTGAATTCTAAAACATCCTCACCAAGCTTCAATCCTTTTTCTTCAAGAGCAGCTACTTCCTTATCCTTTATTTTTCTGGAAGCATCAGAAAAATCAGTTTCTCCTGGTATGAATTTTTTGAAACCTGCACTTGATCCGGCACGACCTACTTGGACACTTACTTTGTTTTGTTCATTTACCATATATTCTTCTGCGATATGTGCCATTAAAGGGTACACCGTTCCCGATCCATCAACAATTACTGTGCCATTAAACTCTCCTTTCTTTGGTTCTTCTATATTTTTATTTTCTTCTGCTTTTTTAGTTTCCTCCGGCTGTCCACTAGTTTCACCACTACATCCCACCACAGAAATCATTAAGATTGTCATTAGCACTGCTAATAATATTTTTTTAAACATGAATAAGCTCCCCCTAATCCATTGATATTTTTTTATGTTCATTACATATACTAATATACTTAAAAATGCCATTTACTTTGTTATGGTGATGTAAACTATTTGTTAAGAACTTGTTAATTTGCAAAAAAAATAATGCATATGGGGAGTATGCCCTATATGCATTATTTTTAGATGTAGGATATTATAAGGATTTAAGGGATATTTAATTTTGCATCCCCTCCAAAATTTCTAGAAATATCGAATATTGAAATATATATATTAAGTTTTGCCATATGAATTCTATTCAAGTTAATAAAACAAATTTATTTACAATGATAACCATATCTAATCTTAATCGAGGAAATTGCATAATTCTAACTTGGTTAAGTTGTATAATAAATATGACATGCCTCTAGGGCATTTAAGACTACCTGTAGTAGTAAATTTTTGAGGATTATAATTATGCAATTTGCTCAATCAATTATTTGTTAAATTCATGCTAATCCTTTCATAATTGAACAAAAAAAGAATCCTTTTTATAAGGATTCTTTTTATAAGGATTATTCTTTTCCCTCAATTAAATTATCAATTGGTTTTCCCGGTGGCACTATTGGATATACGCATTCATCTTTATCTATTTTGCAATCAATAATAGCTGCTCTTCCACTCTTTGATACTTTTTCTAATATATCAGCTAAACTCGATATATCTTCTACTTTATAACCGTCAAGGCCATAGGCACCAGCCAGTTTTACATGATCAACATCTTGACTAATATCAGTTTCTGAATATCTGCCGTTTTTAAAAAGCTTTTGCCACTGTCTTACCATTCCAAGGGTACTGTTGTTTAATAGTAAGGTTATGGTGGGCAGCTTGTATTTCGATACAGTTGCAAGCTCGTTACAATTCATTCTAAAGCTCCCATCACCAGTTATGTGCAATACCCTTCTTTCTGGATATGCAATTTGCGCTCCTATAGCAGCTCCCAGTCCATATCCCATTGTTCCTAATCCTCCCGAGGTTAGAAAGCTTCTTGGCTTACTAAATTGCCAGTATTGAGCTGTCCACATCTGATGCTGTCCCACATCTGTGACAACTATAGTATCCTCACCTAGTATCCTGTTAGCTGTTTCAATGATGTTTTTAGGAGTAAATTCTTTATTCTTCAATACATTGTTCTGCTTCCATGACTCAATTTCCTCAAACCATTCAAATCTATCCTTATAACTAATATCATCAATTAACTTACCCAAAATTTCCTTTACATCCCCAATAATAGATAGATTAGCTTTTTTATTTTTACTTATCTCCGTTCTATCGATATCTATATGGATTACCTTAGCCTGTGGAGCAAATTTATTTACATTTCCCACAACTCGATCACTAAATCTAGCTCCAACAGCAATTACTAAATCACTATTTGTTACTGCTAAATTTGCTTCTCTAAAACCATGCATTCCTACTAACCCCAAGGATAAGGAGTCTTCCCTTGGATAATTCCCAAGCCCCATTAATGTATTGACTACTGGGATGTTCGCTTGCTGTGAAAATTTATATAATTCTTCAGCTGCATCTGATATAACAACTCCACCTCCAGCATATATAACTGGTTTTAAAGAATTATTTATTATATCCGCGGCCTTTTCTAAAAGCTGTTCCTCTGCCACACTTGCATCACCATATTTGTCATCGTTATAATTACTATCATAATAAGTTGTTTCCAAGAATATATCCTTTGGAATATCTATTAGTACTGGTCCAGGTCTTCCACTTTTAGCTGTATGGAAGGCCTCCCTAATAATATTAGCCAAATCATTTACATCTTCTACTAAATAATTATGTTTAGTAATGGGTAGTGAAATCCCTGTAATATCTACTTCTTGAAATGAATCCTTCCCAAGTAGGGATCTGGGAACCTGACCAGTAAAAACTACTAATGGAACTGAATCTAAAAAAGCCGTAGCTATACCAGTAATAGTGTTGGTTGCCCCTGGCCCGGATGTGGCAAAGCATACTCCTACTTTTCCAGTTGAACGTGAGTATCCATCGGCACTATGAACTGCTCCCTGCTCGTGGGCGGTAATGATATGAGTAAATCTATCAAAGTTGTCATATAAAGCATCATATAATGGAATAACTGCTCCACCGGGATATCCAAAAATTGTATCAACAGCTTGTTCCTTTAAGCATTCTAATACAATTTGCGCTCCACTTAGCTTCATCATTTCACCTTCTTTCTATTTATATCAATTTCTAAGCATATCACCTTCATGCCATGATTTTAAGCTTAATTTTACTATTCTTTAATCCATTCCATCATACTTCTTAAGTTTTTGCCTACTTCAACAATAGGATGCTCCAGCTCTTTTTTCTTTATGGAATTAAATACTGGTCTATTTAACATATTTTCAGATAACCAATTTTTTGCAAATACACCCGTTTGAATCTCATGAAGTACATTTTTCATTTCTTTACGGGTTTCTTCATTGATAATTCTTCTACCAACCATATAATCCCCATATTCTGCAGTATCGCTTACACTATACCTCATTTTTTCAAAGCCGCCTTCATAAAGCAAATCTACAATAAGCTTGAGTTCATGCAGACATTCAAAATATGCTATTTCCGGCTGATAACCAGCTTCTACCAAGGTGTCAAATCCAGCTTTAATAAGTTCTGTTGCTCCTCCACATAAGACACTTTGTTCACCGAATAAGTCGGTTTCAGTTTCTTCCTTAAAGGTTGTCTCTAGAACCCCTGCCCTCGCTGCTCCTATACCCTTAGCATAGGCTAAAGCTACATCCTTTGCCCTGCCAGTATAGTCTTGGTACACAGCCAACAATGCAGGCACTCCTTTACCATCTTCATATACTCTTCTAACCAAATGTCCTGGTCCCTTTGGTGCAACCATAAATACATCTACATATTTAGGTGGTACTATCTGGCTAAAATGAATATTGAATCCATGGGCAAATACTAATGCATTTCCTTCCTCTAAATTTTCCATTATATGGTCAGTATATACCTTCCTCTGATGTTCATCGGGTACTAGAATCATAACAATATCACTATTTTTAGCCGCATCGGCTACTTCTAAAACCTCTAGTCCTTGTGCTTCTGCTTTGCTCCATGATTTACTCCCCTTGTACAAGCCCACTACTACATCTACTCCACTTTCCTTTAAATTTAATGCATGGGCATGACCTTGACTACCAAAGCCTATAACTGCTACCTTTTTATCCTTTAATAAATCCAAATTTGCATCATCATTATAGTACATCTTTGCCATTTTAAATTCCCCCTATTTTAATTGATTTCCCTTATCTCATGTACATTTACAAGTTTTTCCATTTGATTTATTGCTTGATTTACACCAAGATTCAATCCATCCCTTATTGTTATCTCCAAATTAGAATACTGTGAGTTTTCTATTCCTTCCATATTTACACTTCTTATGTCAAACCTCTTTCTTTTTAAGAGGCCTACAACTCTGATTAGGGTTTCCAAACCATTATCGACTCGACATGAAAGTTTTTTTTCCAATCCCATCTCACTCCTTAAATTTAATATTATTTTCATGAACAATAAAAGCTCGGGGACATCGAGTCCCTTCCCTTTTGGTCGAATTTCTCTTGGAGAAATGACCTACAATAAAAAATCTCCCGCCCCTAAGATAATAAAACTTTATCTTAGGGACGAGAGATTATACTCGCGGTACCACCCTAGTTTCAATTATAGATTAATTGACACTCTATTCAGGTCGAAGAACTATTACTTGAACCCTAGCTATATAACGGTAGCACCCGACCTAATCTATTGGGACACGTCCTTTCAATCAGGCAGTTCAAGAGTGATCATTACATACCTACTTTAACACCAACTTCCAGCAACCGTTGGCTCTCTGTAGTAAAAGTATAGATATCTTTCTCTCTATCAGCACTTTTTCATATTTTATTGAATATTTATGAAAATTATACTACCCTTATGCACAGAAGTCAATATTATTTTTGAATTTTCTAAATAATTTTTATTCATACAATTTTTTTATATAAATATAGATGTGTGATAAAGAAAATTACACTTCAATAACAAGTTAAGCCATAAAGAGAAAAAAGCTTATAAAATTATAAATTTTCTAAGCTTCTGATGATAATATCCTTATTTCAACCCTGCTGATATTTTTATATTGTCTTGATGGTTATAGTCTATGGCCCCATCCTTATGTCTTGTACTATTTGCAAAGTGTATGTCCATATGTCCCGTTACGCCATTGTTATTGATGTATTGTATGTCATGGGGCATCGATGATGCTGAAGCTGCTATTTTTCTATCGTTAACCTGGACTATAACAGGCCTAGTTTTCCAGCTATAACTTCCCCCCCATACCTCTTTCATAATACCAGAATCATATGTTGTTAATGGCTCACAATCTGCATGATTAGCTCCTATAGTTCTTTTCATTGTCCATTCCTTACCACTATAAAAATCTCTAACTTTAAATACCTTTCCTATAGGTGCCACATATTGTGCCTCTGTCCACCAATCTAGATACTCACCATATTTTTCTCCTAGAGTATTTTTAACTGGTACATTATGAACTGGAATTTTCAATACATCTCCAATATCTAGCATAGTATTTTCATTCATATTATTGGCTTTAATTAACTCGTACTGTGGAATCCCAAATTTAATTGATATATTCCAAAAATTATCGCCTTTTTGAACTGTATAGTAGCTATATGTTATAGAAACTTCACTATTATTATTCTCAATTAAAGATTCATTGCTAATGGATTCTTCATTGGGAATAAGTATCTTTTGCCCTATGGAAAGGTGACTATATTGATTTGCATTATTTACCTTCAATAATTCATTTATATCTACACAGTATTTTTGACTTATTTTCCAATAGGTGTCTCCAGCTTCCACCACATGCCCTTTGTAGTTATTTGATTTAGGAATGATTATTACATCATTTACATTCATATTAGTTTGTGAATTATCCTTGTTAACTTCTATTAACTCATTGATATCCACATTAAATTTCTGACTTATCCTCCAGTATGTATCTCCCCAAACTACTTTATATAACAACTTTTCATCGGAATTGAAAGGAAGCTTTATAGTTTGTCCAACATTTAGATAAGGATTAGTATATGCTGAGTTCTCATCAAGAAGTTCATCTAAATCAATACCATATCTTTGACTTATTTTCCAATAGGTATCCCCACTCTTTGCCTGATAAGAAATTGAGTCTGCAAAAACATTAATACCACTTTGAGACAGCAAAGCCAATCCAATTATGCCTCCAATAACAACTTTTTTAAAATTCATTTTTGACCCCCTTGTGAATTTAACTTTCCCTGTTATTTATTCGACATATTTCGACATTGACCTTTATGTAAGATTTCCCAAATAAAAGCTTAAGAACATCAAGTCATTGAGTTCTTAGTCATATTTCACTTTTAGAACTACCCCACAATACCACAATAAAAATAAGCGACCATTTTTCTATTTATGGTCGCTTATTTTTACTATTCCTCAGATCGGGTTTTTAACTCAATTCTATATGGTAAGTCATCTAAATCAGTTTTCGCAACTATATATGGATATGTAATTGCCTCTGTTACAACATCTCCCGGTTTTGGGTCTGTGAATTTAGCATATACTACTAGTTTGTATTTATCCTCTTCGTCTTTAACCTTTTCGATTTTATCTATATCAACCGAATACCCACCAGTAGGCTTTTCTCCCCTTGTAACAACCACAAAAATTTCTCCATTAACCTTACAAGCTAATGCTCTTTCTAAAGTTTGGTATCTAGGTAATATTTCCTTTATTTTTCCCGGTATCTCTTTTTGGCTAAGAACCTTAAATTCAACTTTATCATCATCATTAGTGAAGTGTTTTATTGCCATGGTCCCACTTATTAGAACTAGAATAACTACTAATAGAATCATAAGAGATTTCAAATTTAAAAATCTCTTCATACTGGTATTTGATTTTTTCATATTGGATTCCATTTCTACGATTCCCTCCCCTTTACTTGTCATCATTCAATCTATTAAATACTATTCAAAAAAAGGTACAAATATTCCATACTGGGAAAATTGGGTTGATTCCTTTTTCAAATTTTTTATCACAATAAATGGGAAATATTTTTAGTGTAGGTTCAATATTACCTACATATTATTAGAAACTAGTAGTCTGGGAGAGCTTCAATATATATTTACATATCTACTTTAATAGAACCCCAAAAACAAAATTAGCCACTGGGGTTTCCTTTTAGCTCCCTCTACAAACCTGTTTGCAAAGGAGCTTAAAGGAATTCTCAGTGGCTATTACATGTTATAAGCATATATAGATATGCTAACTTATTACTTTGCTAAAATTTCTTTTACCTTTGATATAATATTTTGTGAAGTTAAACCATATTTTTGCATTAATTCATCTGGCTTACCTGATTCACCGAATGTATCATTAATTCCCACTCTTTTTAAAATTGCAGGGTGATTTTCCACAAGAACCTCTGCAACTGCACTTCCTAATCCGCCAATTATGTTGTGTTCTTCAGCAGTTACTATGCCCTTAGTTTCTTTCGCAGCCTTAACAATAATATCCTTATCTATAGGCTTTATAGTATGTATATCAATAACTCTAGCAGAAATGCCTTCCTTTGAAAGCTCTTCACTGGCCTTTAAAGCCACTTCTACCATTATTCCAGTAGCAATAATTGTTATATCACTACCTTCCTTTAACTCAATACCCTTCCCAATTTCAAACTTTTCATCACTTTCATTATACAATACGGATACTTTGGCACGACCTAATCTCACATATACTGGCCCATTATATTTAGCAGCTTCATTCAAAAGAGCTTCTGCCGACACAGCATCTGCTGGATTTATAACTGTCATATTAGGTAAAGATCTCATTAGTGCTAAGTCCTCAATAGCCTGGTGAGATGCTCCGTCTTCACCTACTGTGATTCCTGCATGGGTGGCACATACTTTAACATTTAGCTTAGGATAACAAATAGAATTTCTTATGATCTCAAAGGCTCTACCAGCCGCAAACACTGCAAAGGTACTTGCAAATGGTACTTTACCACATGCCGCTAATCCAGCTGCGGTACCCATTAGATTTTGTTCAGCTATACCCATGTTGAAAAATCTATTTGGAAACTCCTTTGAGAATCCATGGGTTTTAGTGGATTTTGATAAATCAGCGTCAAGAACAACTATATTTTCGTCATTTTTTCCAAGCTTAACAAGGAATTCACCATAGGTTTCACGAGTAGCTATCTTTTTAGTCATTATCTTTCACCTCCAAGCTCTTTTAATGCTTTTTCCTTATCTTCATCCTTTGGAGCGGTACCATGCCAAGAAGCTTCATTTTCCATAAAGGAAACGCCTTTACCCTTTATAGTCTTTGCAATAATCATTGTTGGCTTTTCAACATTTTTCTCGGCTTCATCAAAAGCATTAATTATTTCTTCAAAATTATGCCCATCTATCTCAATTACATTCCATCCAAAGCTTCTCCATTTTTCATCTATAGGCTTTGTACCCATTACATCTTCATTTTTCCCATCTATTTGTAGTCCATTATAATCTAAAATAGCAGTAAGATTATTTAGTTTATAATGGGCAGAAGCCATGGCAGCCTCCCAAACCAATCCTTCATTTATTTCTCCATCACCAAGCAAAGCATATATTCTATTATCCTTTTTATCTAGTTTAGAAGCCAAAGCCATACCGACTGAAGTTGAAAATCCTTGTCCAAGAGATCCTGTAGACATCTCTACACCAGGAATCCCCTTCATATCTGGATGTCCTTGAAGCATACTTCCCATTTTTCTTAAGTTTAGTAATTCATCAGTAGAAAAGTATCCTCTTCTAGCAAGAGTAGAGTATAGTACCGGTGCAGCATGACCCTTTGAAAGTATAAATTTATCCCTATTTTCAAGTTTAGGATTTTTAGGATCTATATTCATCTTTTCAAAATACAAAACAGCTAATATGTCAGCAGCTGACAGGGAACCACCAGGATGGCCTGACCCTGCTGCATTGGTCATTTCAACTATGTCTTTTCTAATCTGTGTAGCAATTTTTTCTAGTTCTTGGTATTGAACCTTCATAAACTTACCTCCTACTAATTATTATTAAATCCAAATTATTTATAGAATATTTGAAAAAGTGCAAGTAGTTTTGATTTCTAAGGTGTTTATCAAATTTGAAGCCATATAGGGACGGTAGGTCAAAAATTTGATGAATGACTTAGAAACAAAAGGACATAGCAAAGTTTTAAATTTTCTATGAATAATCTGGGTTAAAGGGTATAGTGAGAAATCCCATTAAAAATAAGGGATACTCTATCCCTAATTTTTTATTTATCCATTGAAGTAAAGCCTTCTCCTAATACTTCATGTATATTTGATACCATTATAAATGCTTTGTGGTCTATGGCATAAACTATTTTTTTTAATTTAGCTACTTGGGCCCTATTAACAACACATAGTAACACATCTCTGTCACTTCCCGTGTACATACCTCTGCCCTTTAGTGCTGTGGCTCCTCTATCTAATTCCTTAAATATTTCTTTGCTAATTTCCTCTGAGTAATCTGTTATAATATAAAATGCCTTTGAATAATTAAGTCCTTCTACAATTAGATCTGCAACCTTAACTATAATATATAAAGAAATTACTGAGTATAGGGATGTCTCAATATTTTTATTAACTATACCAGCCGTAGCAACAATCAAAAGGTCAATCATCATCATCAATTTGGCTGTGCTTAAACCTGGAAAATATTTATTTAACATGGCACCAGCCAAATCTGTACCTCCAGTAGTTCCTCCAGCTGTAAATACCATCCCTATTCCTATTCCTAAAATGACTCCCCCAAATATAGAAGCTAATAAAAGATCATTTGTAGCATTAATATTATCTCCAAAAACAATAATTAGAATCCTAATAAACAGTGAAAGCATTGCTGTCCCATATGCCGTTTTAGCTCCAAAGGCCTTTCCTAATATGAGAATTCCCAATATAAATAAAGGAATGTTTATCGCTAGGTTAGTTACATCCATAGGAATTCCAGTAACTTTCTGAATGATAATAGCAAGCCCTGTTACTCCTCCAGGAGCAATGGTATTGGGTTCTAAAAATAATAATAATCCCGCGGCCATTAACAATGTTCCTATTGTAATTCCAGAATAATTTAAAACTAATTTATACCATTTATCCTTCATAAATACCACCTTGTTCATATTATACGGTTTAAAAACAGTACCTTAATTACACAACAGTCATTATAACATAGTTAAGTTAGATTTTAAATAAAATATTTTACATGGTTATTGTGGAAGTTGAAATAGAACTATATTATCTATTAGATACACTCCATATAGTTAATTTAAACAAAAAACTAAAATATATTTAAAAAGATACAAGAATTTTTCTTGTACCTTTACTGTTAAACTCAATTACTAATATCTTTACTAATAAGCACTTGAATCATAAATTTAGGAAGTACTAACATTCTCTTAAATCTCCAGGGCTCCTTTATGAGTCTGTATAACCATTCTAGCCCAAGTGTTATAAATATTTTGGGGGCTCTTTTTGCCGTTCCAGCCCAAATATCAACACTTCCCCCAACTCCTAGAGCGACCTTGACCTTTAATTCTTTTCGATATTTATATATCCATTTTTCCTGCTTCGGTGCGCCAAGTGCAACAAATAATATATCTGGAGATAGCTTGTTAATATCTTCTATAATATCCTTTTCTTCATCTCCGTTAAAATATCCATGCCTATAGCCCTTTATATCAATATTAGGAAACTTTTCTTTAATATTATAAACTGCCATTTCTGAGGTTCCTGGCTTTCCACCAAAAATATATATGGATTTTCTAGAATAATTACAGAATTCAAGGATTTCTTCCATCAAATCTACACCTGTTACTCTTTTAATCAACCCTAATTTATGTATTTTAGAAGCAATAATTAGTCCAATTCCATCGGGTATATTCATATCTGAAGATTTTAGAACTTCCATAAGTTCTTCATCTTTTCGAGCAACCATGACAATTTCCGTATTCGGAGTACATATAAAAGAAAAAGCTGATCGATCTAATAATTGTTTAAATCTTTCAAAGGCACTTTCAATAGTTACAATATCTAATGGAGAACCAAATATTTTTGTCGTTTTTCTCATTATCCCACCTGCTTTACTTTAACATTTTTCCTAAAATATCACTGTTTAATTGTGAAGCTTCCTTAAGATTTTTCACTATGCCATGAAGTTTCTCAGCAGCATCTTGTCTTTCTTTAAACAGGTTGTCAAATTCTATACACAAATTTAAGAAATCCAGCTCCTCTACTTTACCTGCATTGTTTTGATCCACCATTTTTAAGAAAGCCTGAACCTTAGGATCGTATTCCAAACCTATCATAGGAATTTCCTTAATAGCGGCAAATATCAGTGCATGTAACCTCATGGCAACTAAAATATCCAGTGTTCCTATTATACCTAATATTTCTTCTGGTGTATAGCTACTTTTTAATATATGTGCTTTTTTCTCCATCCGTTTTATTATTTCTTTAGATATCTCTTCATCCTTAGAAGCTTGCATAGGTATAAATAAAACTTCTAGGCCTCTATTGGCAGCGTAATCTCCAAACTTCGCCATAATATCAATAAAATCTTCGCCCACGTTCCATGGCCTAACGGATATACCTATTAAAGATTTATCCCTTGGTATACCTTCCTTTTCATATATCTCTTTAACCCTGGATTCCTTAACACTATCCAAGGAAAAGGTGGCATCTGTAGTTACTTCTATTGACCTTGTAACTCCTATTTCTTCCATCAACTTCTTTGACCGTGGATCCCTTAAGACTATTTTATCTACTTTATTGATTATTTTCCTTGCTAAATATTTATTTAATCCCTTGCGAATAGGTCCAAATCCATTACAAAAAAACAACACAGGCTTTTTAAATAATTTAGCTATACTTATAAGTGCCAAATAATATATAAGAGAACGACTACTGGTAACATCCTGTAGTAATGACCCCCCACCACTAATAACTAAATCTGAGTTTCTTATAGCATTGCAAATATCCCTCATGCTATTTCTACTCACTCCATTTATTCTATGAGTTTGTTCTGTATATTTTACATTATATGAAAGAGCAAATATCTCTACTCCGGAATTCTTTTCTTTGATCATTTTAACAATAGAAGATAAAATAGCTTCGTCGCCCAGGTTTTCAAAACCATAGTATCCAAAAATAAATACACTTTTCATAAAGTTCTTCCTTTCAAGGAATTATTTAGGATTAAGACGTCTGACGACGCTTTTAAAATTGTATTTTAGTCTTTTTGTTAGGTGAAGAATCTTCATGACTCAGGCATTATATATAACCCTAACTCGACTATACTGTATATGATATATATTCATTTGGAATAATTACTCTATTCCATAAATTACTCCCATATACCGAATTTGTTTACTTTCAATTAGCATGGATAAACCTATCTTAATATTTACATTTGATAATTTTATATCACTATCTGTTTCAATGACATTTCCCATACTTTTTAGGGTAATCATTAGATCATACCTATCTGGTACTGTACTATATATAACTTTTCCATCTCCGTCCGTAGTTTGTATTTGAGAATTAACTACTTCCTTTTTAACAACCTGTCCCAAAACAGTTTTGGTAGCTACGTCTCTAAATACATCCCCTTCCTTTACACTATCAATAGAAACTTCTTTAACTCCTTTAATATTATAGGTCAGTAAAATCTCTTTATTTGATTGAGCGTTTAGTAATTCCCTGGAATTTTCGTCATTATCCAAAATGAAGAATTTTCCTACTAGTAACGCTACAATTATAAGCACCATTAAATCCAAATAATTTATTAGCCCAAAAATTCTTCCTTTGTTATCTATTATTTTCACTTTACTACACTCCCTTTAACAGCTTATTATATATTTCTACAGTTTTTTCTGTCATCGTTTTAATTGAAAACTTATCCATAACTACATTCCTACCAAGCTGTCCTAAATTCAGTCTTTTTTCCCTACTATCTGTATTCAAAATAGACAAAATCTCTTTTTTTAGCTTTTCAACAGTTATATCTTCACTAAAGGTTCTACCAGTAAAATTATTTGAAATGGCAGCTTCCATATTTTCTTCAGTTAATAATCCCATATAGCCTTCTCCACCTGCTAAAATCACAGGTTTTTCACAGGCCATTGCCTCAAGGGCCGTCCTTGCCACACAAATCGTTATATCTGCCATTGACAAAACCCTAGGTATGTCAGTGCGTTTTCCAATAACATGAATAAAATTCCTATTACACTTCCCATTTATCTTATCAACATACTCAGAGATTTTTTTCAAATCATCGCCATCACCAGCAATGATAAATTCTATATTATCCATATCACCATATAAGTCTCTTCCAGTTTCAGCAACTAGTTTAACCAGCTTAGATAAAGGTCCAGAAATTCTACTTATATAGACAATCTTCATAGTATCATCTCTTAAGTTTAATTCCCTTTTTAAATTCTCACCATCCAAATTTGGAACAAACCTAGTAGTGTCTATTCCATTTGGTATTATGGTTATAATATCTGACTTAACATTAAATTTATTTATTAGATGTTCCTTAATATCTTCACTTATAGATATAACTTCGCTTCCCCAAAATGAGGTGTACTTGTAAAGTAAAGAAACTTTAAACTTTGCATGGGCTGTAGTCATAAAAGGAATACCATCAAGCATAGAAACTATCTTGCAATTCAAAGCAGGAATTCTACCATGGGCATGTATAATATCAATTTTTTCCCTATGGTTAATTTCTCTTAAAACCTTTATTGATTTAGTTATACTTGTAATATCTTTCCTATTTAAAGGAGCATAGTAATGGGTAATATCTACTTTCTTTAATTCCTCTACGTAAACGCCCCCAGCAGATACTATTATCGGTTTATGTCCTATTCTTTTTAATTCCTTAGCTAAACTAACAACATGTGTTTCAGCTCCTCCAATATCTAGAGCCATGCAAGCTAATAAAATATTCATTCATATCATCCTCTTTAGTTATTTCATTTCTTGATTATATCAACAAATATTAGCTTTCTTAACCCATATTGTTCATAGAAAGTTTGAAAATATGCAAGTAGTTTTGATTTCTAAGGCGTTTATCAAATTTGAAGGCATACCAAGACGGTACGTCAAGAATTTGATGAATGTCTTAGAAACAAAAGGACGCAGCAGAGTTTTGAATTTTCTATGGACAATCTGGGTTTAATTTTCTATTTCCTTAAAAGCTGTATAAATACATAAATTCATTCCAACAATTAGCCAAAATACTAAAATGATTTTTGGATTAAAAAATACATGTTCAGCCATCCCATGTACTAATATAGCACATAAAGAAGCTATATAGGAAGCTGTAAAAATCTTGGTAAACTTATCCTTGCTATTTATGATTGAATTGACACCCATCTTAAATAAAGCAAGTATCAATAGTGAAAATACTATAATACCTACAACCCCAAGTTCTATTGCTATCTGTAGGTAAGTATTATGAGTATGGTATGGAGCCATGGTCTTTATATAAAAAGGAGATATTTTTCTAAATGCAATGTAACCAATCCCAATTCCTGAAAACCAATAGTCCCTTAAAATATCAATTGCCATGTTCCATAAATTAAAACGATAAAAATTTGAACTATCCTGGAGACTACCAATCGTACTTATCCTCTGGAGTATTGAGTTAGGCATTAAAAATATCGCCCCTATACCTGCTGGAATAAAAAATGCAAGCTTTCTAAAGTCAATTAATACAATAAATACAAGAATACTAAATGCCAGTCCTATCCAACTTCCCCTAGAATATGTTAATCCTATACAAATTAGTATAATACCAGAGGCCAATCCAAAGCATATTTTTTTCATAACATTATTATATGTGAAAAATAGTGCCATAGATATAGGAAATACCATTATTAAATATTCAGCTAATAGATTTGGATTTTCAAAGGTTGAATATACCCTTGTCTTAATATTAGGATTTTGGGAAACATCAAGCCACCCACTTCCCATAGGTACCCCATGAAAAAATTGATATAATCCATATAAAGAAACTATAGCCGCAGTCAAAGTAAAAAATACACTTACTAAATGTATATCCTTCTTACTTTTTTTACTATTTACCAGCATAAACACTATCCCAATTGATGTTAAGTGAATAGTAAAGTCTCTAAAGCTCCCTTTAGGTGTAACAGACAAAAACGTATTTGCAACTATAATAATCGCAAATAAAAGTATTAGAAAATTTGCAGGTGTAAATCTAAATTTAAATTTGCCTTCTCTTATTAAATTAATAGAATAAGAGATAATCACAACTATTCCTATTAGTAATGCACCCATATCAGAAACAAAAGGAATACTTAACACATATATAATCATGCCGTATAAAGGCTTTAAAGTTATAGCCCTTAACACAATCAAAGCCATAATAAGCTTTGTAGTTTCTAAGGCTCCAAAGTAATATGATACAATCCCTATAAGCAAGCCTACAGCAAGTCCACTCCATCTATATTTTGAAGAAATCTTCTCCTCATTCACAAACATCACTCCTTGGTTATTTCAAAACAAAAGCGCCTTTGACGCATTGGCAATATGAGCTTCAAGACGTTACCTCTAAGCTACATTTTTATTAAGCTATCCACTATCTTCTTTAAAAAGCTATTTTGGTATACTTTATTGATGTCCATAAAATATACATTAATTGTTATAAAGAGAATTATTCCGCTAACATATAGTTGTAAAACATATATGCTTTTATTAATAAAGCCCATCAAATTATAGGCTGAAATTACGCCAATAATTGCAAATGATATAAATTGGATTTTAGTTTTCTGAGGACTGTTTTTAATAATATCCTCAATTTTTAATACACCACTTCCAGTTATGCCTTTTTTGTATACTAGGTGTAACATTGCCACTATCTTGTGTAATATTCTTTCAATCTTCCCCATTATTGAATTTTCAAGTTTTTCAGAGAAACTACGATTCCCATTTGAAAATTTTTTATATATAAAGCTGTGTATAAAAATATTCTTTATAGCTGAAGAGATTCCATTTATCGTTTTTCCAGCAATACTAAATTTGTAATATTTCTTAGTAAGATTAAAGATTTTATCAAATAATTTTATAATTATACTATGTTGCACCATATCAACTCCTTATATATAAACAATATTAAGCTTTGAAATTGTTTATATTTATTGCTGGATATTTATAACCTTACAACTAAAAACATATATGTTTGATTTTAGCCTTATTTCTGAACCAATGTATAATGGCTTTGATGCCACTAAATATCCGTCACTATTCACAAGTGCCATTGAGTCTAATTTTATTTCCCCATCAAAGGTTCCCGGTATCTCTTTATAATCCACTTTACCATCCTTACCTATGACCTGCTCTTTATGGGAGCTTACATCTTTGTTTACAATCTTACCAAACTCAGTACCTCTTACGGAATCAAATAGAATATCGCCTTCCTTTATTGCGTCCACAAGGCCTTTATTCTCACCTTCAAATTTTATAGTAACACTTATTCGTTTTTGGTCTTCCATAGATATATTTCTTAATTTACTAAATTTATATGCCCCTCCTGCTATTAAAGCAACAATCAACAGTACTAAAGTTAAATCTATTATATTAATAATACCGAACAATTTCCCCTTTGAGTCAATAATCATTAAACTCAGTCCTCCTTATAAATTCCTTTTTCTATGTATACTTTTAGTCCCACTTTATTGAATTGTATATACACCCTTTATCATGACATATGATTTAACTGTTACTGCTGCTCCTCTACCATCATTTCTAGGAATGATCAATAAATGATTAAGTGGTATTTCTTCCCCAGTTGGAAGATCTACTCCACCAGTCACATCTGAAAGTCCTCCGTTTTCACTAGCTATAGCAGTGGCTTTACCAGAACGCCAAATGACTTCAGCACTTTCCCCAAATACTATGGTGTTTCCAGCCTCAGCGACAACAACTTGAAATTTTTCTGATGTTACTTCTCCAGATGTATTTATATTGTTTGAGCCAGAACTTAATTGGTCAACCTTGGCTTTAAGATCCTTAGAGTCATTGTTTATAGTTTCAAAGTTTTGATCTATGTAAGATTTTATTTGTTCTATTCTCTTTTCAACATAACTAAGGGTTATTAGGGGATCTTCCTCAGAACCAGGGTTCATAAATCCAGCTCCACTAATTATAGAAAAACTAACTATTAAAATAATTGCAGCAACTGATATAAATATTTTTTTATTAATTCCTTTCTTGATCATGTTCTTCCTCCTAAGTATACTATTTATAATTCTTATGTCCATTTACATTTTAACATAAATATCTTCAATAAAGATATTACAATTTTATTTTTTGAATGTCCTTAAATCCATATCATGGATTTAGGGTTAAAGCCCTTAATTATGGCAAATGAAAAAGGGGCTGTCTCAAAAGACAATCCCTTTTGTTTATATTTCCACAAGCCCTAGACTTACCATCAAGCTTTCATTAACTTTATACATCATCTCATCATCAAGTTTACAGATTTTTTCAATAAATCTTCTTTTGTCTATAGTCCTAATCTGTTCTAAAAGTATTACTGAATCCTTAGGCAATCCATACTTTTTCCCATTAATTTCAATATGGGTAGGTAGTTTAGCTTTATTAATCTGCGAAGTTATTGCTGCAATAATCACTGTAGGACTATATTTATTTCCTATATCATTTTGTATTACAAGAACTGGGCGAACTCCTCCCTGTTCTGAACCAACAACAGGACTAAGATCTGCGTAAAATATATCTCCTCTTCGAATTATCAATCTACTCACACTCCGCGGCAAGCTCATCTTCATATTTTTCAAGACAACATAAATCCACATCCATACCCATCTCAGCATAAATTAAATTTATAGTTGCCATATCTTTGTATCCATTTTTCATAAATTCCCTCATTTCCATTCTCTCTCTCTCCCTTAAATAGGCTTTCATGGCCTCTCTGATGAATTCACTTCTATTTCTTTTTTCTAATTTTACTATGTAGTCAACTTCTTCAAGTAGAGAGTCTGGCACACATACCATAATCCTCTTTGTTTCGGCCATAATACTGCACCTCCAAGGAAACTTCACACAAAGTTTATTTGTATTTTGAAAATGAATGGAAATAACAATCTTTATATTGTCAAAGATACCAACATTATATACTATTTAGTATAAGTGTGTCAATCTCGCCAATATTTTATGCATTTGATTAATTCATATTATTTAATAAGTGTTTTGACATAGGATTTAAAAAATCACAATTCCATAATATAATCTGAAAAATCAACTATTTCATTGTCTTTAATATAAATTCTAGGAACCCTTTTACTTATCATACAAACTATTTCATAGTTAATTGTACCTATATTTTTAGCTATATCATCTATCGTTATGTAATTATTACCGTCTCCACCAAATAATATAACTTCATCTCCACAATTAACATCTAGTCCCGTAACTTCAATCATACATTGATCCATACATATACTTCCAACAACAGGGACTTTTTTCCCCTTAACTACTGCCTGAGCCTTTCCACTTAACAATCTAGTATATCCGTCCGCATATCCTATGGGTAATGTGGCTATTTTAGTGGTTTGATCTGCTTTGTATAATAATCCATAGCTAACTCCCGTACCTTTTTCTATGTATTTCACATGGGAAATCATCGCCTTTAAAGACATCACTTCCTTTAGCTTTACATTGCTTTTATCTACCTCATCGGAAGGGTATAGTCCATAAAGCATTATGCCCGCCCTAACCATATTATAATTCATTTCAGGTAAATCAATTATGGCTGCACTATTTGATACGTGCTTTATTGGAATATTTATATCCTGTTTTTCAAGAGTATCACAAATGAAATTAAACTTTTCCCATTGATTATAGGTAAATTCTTTTTGTTTTTCATCGGCAACAGCAAAATGTGTAAAAATCCCTTCAATCATTAAATTAGGAAGTTTGCTTATTTCTTTAATTACCTCTATTGTTTGCTGGTCTGCTTTCATCCCTAATCTACTCATTCCCGTATCAACTTTAATATGCACCTTGACTTCATTATTTAACTCCTGAGCTTTTTTTGAATAGGCCAAGGCTTGTTCATATGTATAAATAGTTTGAATGATATTGTGTCTTATAACCAAATCAGCATTTTCGTTGGGAGTATAACCTAATATAAGGATAGGAACATTATCATAATTTTTTCTAAGTTGAATAGCCTCCGACAGAGTTGCTACAGCGAATCTGTCTGCTCCGTTTTCCAGTAAAGTTTTACCTATCTGTACAGCACCATGACCATATGCATCGGCCTTTATTACTGCCGTTATCATCGTCCCAGGCTTAACAATTCTCTTAACCTCTTTGATATTGTGAGCCAAATTATTTAGGTTGATTTCTACCCACACAGGTCTTAGTTCATTCATCCTTTGCATATTATCCCTCCACATGTCAAAAATATCATTCTATTGTAAATATTCTATTATCTACCTTCTCATTATATCTGAAATTTTTATATTTTACATCAATTCTTACATTTTCATCTACATCTAAAACCTGAAGTCTATAGGGATAATATTTTTCTATATCGAACCAAAGCTTTTCTTTACTGAAATACGGGTGATTCCCCGGTATCTCTGTTTGTAATAATATATATTCATTTTCATCCATAACCTCTTTAGTCAACTTTACATTTTCCGTATTTACAAAGTTATTTATAAAATATCCTAAAAACATTTTTTGCTCAGGAGAAGCTGTAAAATTCTCCATAAGCCATTCTTGGCCTATCCTCGGATGACATGTCCATGCCCTTTTCCCATTGTATATGGTTACCTTGCCCTTCAGATTTTCTGGGGCTTCTACCTCTATTCTGTATTTGTCAGGAGCTGCAAACCAGTGTTTAGCGGTATAATTTTGTGGACTCTTGTTCCCATATACAGTAATCTGGGCGGTACACATATATGTATCTAAATTTACAATCTTCTTCTGGGCATCATAAAATACTTCTTCATTGGTTCTTTCACTACATCCAGCCAGCAATAAAGCAACAATAACGATTAACATAAGCCTATATTTCAAGAGTATCCCCCCTCAAGAACAAAAGCATCATTTATCCATAAGCTTAAATCATAAAGGATGCTTCTATAGCTCTAAGTTGCTATCTTACTATGGAGCCCTAAGTATTAGGACTTAAAAACATCTTATTTCTAATTCTACGTTTTATCTTAATAAATATTCCTTAAAATATCTGCTTCTATAGGAATTTTAGTATAGGATTTAATTTATACATTTCTATTTACAAATGGCACTTTATTTATTCTTTCTTTCCTTCATCCGTTGTACAATGTTCTTTATGGTATAGGGAAGGTATTCCACCAAATCCCCTGCTAATAAACCATATTCACCCTTATCCCCAGCTACACTATCTCCAGTTACTCCATGGAGATATACTGAGGTTACTGTGGCTTTCAGAGGCTCTAAGCCCTGGGCAATTAGTCCCGTTATAATACCTGTAAGTACATCTCCACTTCCAGCCGTGGCCATACCAGGATTTCCACATATATTTATAAAAACTTCTCCCCCAGGTGCTACTACTATAGTGCTTGCCCCCTTTAAAACCACTATAACACCTAGGTTTTGGGAAAACTCTTTTGCCACTGCAATCAAATTATTTTTTATTTCTTCTATGGATATACCTGTTAATCTCGACATTTCCCCTATATGTGGAGTGATGATTATCTTCGATTTTTTTTCTAAAAGCCACTGAGTATTTTTAGATAAAGCATTTAATCCATCTGCGTCTATTACTATAGGAACTTTAACTTTATTTAATACTTGCTTTGTTATTTCTGAAAGCTCCGCTGTATTTCCGCATCCAGGCCCAATAGTTAATACATTTGCATTTTCTGTATCTGCGATTATTTTCTCTATATGATTAATCCCTATTACTCCTTTTCGCATCTCTTGAAGTGGAACCGTAATAGCTTCAGGAACACTAGTTTTAACTATATGATTTAAGCTTTCCCCAATATATAGCTTGAGTAGTCCGAGCCCTGTCCGCAGTGCAGACTTACATGTTAATATGGCTGCTCCAGTCATACCGGCAGAGCCAGCAATTATATTTGCTTTACCATAACTTCCTTTATGAGTATTCTTTTTTCTCGATGGCAAATTATCTTTTATGAGTTCAAAATCTATTAGATTGTGGTTTAGGTCCATACTTTTTATAACCTGCTTAGGTATTCCTATATCTGCAATTACAAGTTCTCCATTGTATTCGGCTCCTGGATAAATTAAATTACCGCACTTTGGAAGAGAGAAGGCAATAGTTTTATCCGCCCTTATGGCTGCTTTATATACTTTCCCATCATTTCCACCTATTCCCGAGGGTATATCAATGGATATAGTATGCTTGCTATGCTTATTAATTATATTAATTACCTTTTCAGAAACACCTCCAATATCTTTATTTAATCCTGTTCCAAACAATGCATCAACAACATGGGGAAAATGTATTAGATTTTCCTTAAATTTTATAAGATCCTCGTCATATCCTATAGTATGTATATCAATCCCAAGCTTTGTAATTATATTAAGATTTATTAAGGCATCTCCCTTAATACCATCTTTGTCTCCCACTATAAATACATTTAGTTCAAATCCCTTATCATATAGATGTCTTGCCACAACAAAACCATCCCCGCCATTATTACCTCTACCACAAACTATAGTGAATTTTGACTGTGTACTAAACTCCTTTATTATCTCCTTAACTACGGAAACACCTGCATTTTCCATAAGTACAACACCTGGTATTCCATACTTTTCTATTGTGATTTTATCAATTGATCTCATTTCATCACTTAAGGCTACTTTCAAATAATCACCACCTGAATTTAGACATCCCACGATCCTTGATATCTTTATTTAACTCCTCATCTTAATCCCATCCATATAAATTTTTCCTATGGTTTTATATTCCTATTGCCTGAGCCACAGCGTATTGTCTACAGTGAGATATAGATAACTCTATCTTTGTTATTCCCTTTTCATTAGATATTCGTCTAGCTTTTTCATGTAAAGTTACAATAGGTTTTCCCAGTTTATCTCTAACTATTTCTATATCCAACCACTTAAATCCTCTAACTCCCGTTCCCAAAGCCTTTACAACGGCTTCTTTAGCAGCAAAACTTCCTGCAATAGTATATATATTATTGTTTATGGTTTTAAAGTACTCTATTTCATTTTTTGTGAAAATTCTTTTTATAAATTTTTCATTTTCCACTGCCCTTTGTATTCTTTCTATCTCTATAATATCTATTCCTGTTCCTTTAATCATTTTTTGTCACCTCGTACTTATCAATTATTTAAATTATACCCAATTATCTGAATAAAAAAAACCTTCAACAACTGTGGTCATTGAAGTTTCCCGCTATGTATTATAAAAACTGTTTATCTAATTTGTCTGTTTCTTCATGTCCCAATGTTCCATGTAAATATAAATAAAGATCATTCAGCCTTTTTTCCTTTGTGAATTTTTCTTCCCACATTTTCCCTAGGTCTCTTCTTATTTTCACTATCTCTTTGTCCAAATAACTAACTCTTTCTCTTCCTTCACTAATGTCTTCATATGAAATTGCTACTGTTTCTTTAAGCAACTCAAAATTGGTGTCATAAATCTCCCTAGGAAGCATTTCTAATCTGAATTGTAATTCATCGATTTTATCATTAACATCTAATATCTTATCCTTGGTATTTTCTAATTCATCTAAGGCGGCGGTATTATTATTAGAATTAGCTTCATCAGAAAGCTTCAAAACCTTATTCATTAATATCCTTTTTTCTTTGTTAACTTTTTTAAGCTCTTTAGTAGTTTCCTTTTCTTCATCGATTAATTCTTCTAGTTCATGGGTTAATCTTCTTATGGTCTTTGTAGGTCTCTCATTGAATAATTTTAGCCATCCATTATCTTTAATCAAAATTGGTATTTTATTTTTTTTTATGATTTTTTCATCAATATCTATTTCTTTAAACATATATATTATCTCTCCTAGGATTTTGTAAATTCATATTTTACTTTAATAGGTTCCCATTACTCCCTATATATATTCTCGTCAAAGATTATAAATATCTTTAGCCCTTTCTCAAATAATATTAATACCTTTGAAATTGTTTATGAATATATCATGAATATTAGCAAAGATTATTAAAAAGAACAAATATATAGATTTACCCTAAACTCTCTATAGGAATTTTGAAAATTAATAAAAAAGGAGTTTTTATTATGAAGCCTTGGATACCTGATAGAGTATATTTTGAACCAGCTTCCCTCGAATATCCTTTGGGTAAAAGGATATTTAAGTTTTGTGAGCAAAATGCTATTGAAATCCTAACAACCACTTCCCATAATCAAGTTAGGGGCATCCCCGGTGAAGATGAAAAAGCTAAGTTTGCCGCTTCAAAAAAAACCTTAGTAGTAGGAACCAAAAAAAGTTTGAAGCTAGATGTTTGCAGACCCTCTGCCCACTATCAATTTTCACTTATGACTAACTGTCCTGGTAATTGTGAATACTGTTATCTTTTTTCTACTCAAGGTAAAAAGCCCTATGTAAGGGTTTATGTGAATACGGAAGATCTCTATGAAACAATAGAAAAATACATAGAGGAAAGACTTCCAGAAATAACAGTGTTCGAGGCTGCAAGTGCTGGCGATCCCTTGGCAGTTGAACATATAACCGGTACTCTAAAAGAAACTATAGAATTTTTTGGAAAGCTAACTAAGGGAAGATTAAGGGTAGTAACCAAATTCTCTAATGTTGAATCCATATTAAATGCAGATCATAGGGGACATACTAGGTTTAGGTTCTCCATTAACTCAAATTATGTTATAAATAGCTTTGAACATAATACAGATAGTCTTGAAAACAGACTAATAGCAGCCAAAAAAATAGGTCAAGCAGGCTATCCTTTAGGATTTATAATCGCACCAATAATACGTCATGAAAATTGGAAAATGGAGTATAAGGATTTGGTTGAAAGGCTTCACACCCACATAGCCTTTGCTAAAATGGAGGATATAAGCTTCGAACTTATTCAACATAGATTTACTAGCAATGCCAAAAAAGTTATAATTGAAAGATTTCCTAATACTAAGCTTGATATGGATGAAAGTATTAGAAAGAAAAAATATGGTAAATATGGAAGAGTTAAATATGTTTATACCAAAGAAGAAGCTAAAGAGATAAAGGAATATGTCAGTAATTTGATCATGGAAAATTTTCCAAATGCAAACATAGAATACTTTACATAAAACAAAGCGTCATAGGACGCTTCAGATTGTTGACAAAATGGCAGACTTCCTAAAAACGTGAATTCCTTCGTTGCTACCTATGCTAAGAGCCCTTAGGATATCTTAAAGCATTGCTTCAATCAGTCTTCTTGTATATTCATGATTGGGGGTATTTAGGATTTGATTTTTATCTCCAATCTCAACAATTTTACCCTTATACATTACAGCTATTCTATTACATATATGCTTAATCACCTTTAAATCATGGGAAATAAATAAGTAGGTTAGATTTAATTCATCCTTCAACTTTAATAATAGATTTAATATTTGACCTTGTACCGATACATCTAAGGCCGACACTGGTTCATCACATACTATAAGTTTAGGCCTTGTAGCTATAGCACGTGCTATCCCTACCCTCTGTCGTTGACCTCCACTTAACTGATGTGGAAATTTTTCTTTATCACTGCCAGATAAACCTACCATTTGTAATAATCTTGTTACCTCATAATCCCTTTCTTTAAATGGAACTATATTATGTATTTTTAATGGCTCCATCACTAATTCCCCGATAGTCATTTTAGGATCCAAGGTTCCATGGGTATGCTGAAAGATTATCTGAATATCTTTTCTAATTTTTCTCATTTTTTTTTCTTCTATATCAGTAATATTAATGCCATTGAAAAATAACTTACCCCTATCGCTTTGCAAAAGCTTTAATATTAAACTGCCTGTAGTACTTTTCCCACTACCACTCTCTCCTATTAAACCTAGAATTTCACCTTCTTTAATTTCAAAGGAAATATTATCTACAGCTCTTATAACGGTCTTGGGAGCAAAAACACTTTTTTTGATTATGAAATGCTTCGAAAGGTTCTCTACTTCAAGGATATTTTCGCCCATTCCTCCACCTTCTTTCCCCATTCTAAGGTTCAAAATTAACACATCTTATCTTTCTATTTTCAAGCTCTATTATTCCAGGAATGGATTTTTTACACATATCATTTCCCATCCCGCATCTGTCATAGAATGGGCATTCATCCTTGAATTCAAAGGGACTTGGCGGTCTCCCTTCTAGTGTGAACAATACATCCTCCATCTCATCCAATGAATTTACACATTCTAATAAAGCTTTGGTATAGGGATGTAATGGTTTTTCTAGTATATCTCTTATGCCCCCTTGCTCCATAACCAATCCACCATACATAATTGCAACCTTGTCACATAAGAATCTCGCCACATCAAAATCATGGGTGATTATTATTATGGAGGTGCCATACTTAACATTAATGCTTTTCAATAATCTAAGAACTTTTTTTCTCAATGATGCATCAATAGAACTTGTTGGTTCATCGGCAATTAACAGCTCTGGTTTGCATATGACCCCTATGGTTATCATCACCCTCTGACACTGGCCTCCGCTGAGCTGAAAAGGATACATATTATATATTAAGTCAGGATCATCTATTCCTACATTCTCCATTACTCCTAATACTATATCTTTAGAACACTGTAATCCATGGACTTTTAAGGCCTCTTCAATTTGCTTCCCCACCCTCCTATAAGGATTAAGGGATTGGGCAGGATTTTGGAATATATATGATATATTCTTTCCCCGAATCTTTCTAAATTCTTTTTCAGTAAGGGCTAAAAGATTTTTACCATTAAAGTAGATTTCACCTTCATCGATTCTTTCTTCCTCACTATCTATAAGTCCCATAATAGAATTTGACGAGACTGTTTTCCCACTACCGGATTCTCCAAGTATGCCAACTATTTCTCCCCTGTTCACTTCTAAATCAATGCCTCTGACTACTTGCAAGTAATTTTTACCATTGCGAAAGGATAACTTTAAATTATCTATTTTCAATAAACACCTACCATCCATAATCAGCCCCCCTATCTTGAAACTGGAGCAAGTTTAAATAAAATCAAAGGTTTTCTGAGAGTTATTCATAGCATCCGTAGATTCTTTCAATGCTTTACTGGAATCATATGTAGTTGTTTTAGTATTTTCTATCCCACCTTGGATTTCATTTATAATAACTTCTATCTCTTTTGTGGAATTAGATTTTTTTGCTAATATATTTATACTATTTAGTAATTATCCTGCCAATGTATCGGTTATGTTAAATTTTGTAGTTAACTGCGACATGGATTCGATGGCTTCTTTATTTACCTCATGGGTTTTATTAGAATAATGATAATATTTTTGGGTTTCTCCCCATACTAAAAATCTTCCAATTTTGTGGGTTGCTTTCTATATTTTTCATACTCATTATAACATATCCCAAGTCTAGAATATAAAAAATATGGTCAAAGACTTGAAAATTTCAATATTCACCAGAAATTTCATACTAATTTTTTATAAAGCTAAAAAAACAATATGGAGGGATAGATCATTGAAAATAAGATTTTTAAATTGGTATTCATCCCAAAAGAACACTTACATCCACCTAAGCCACAAACCATGTGATGGAGGATAATTTTTTATGCATTTTGTAGTATAGAATTTATTTGTTTGATATAATATTATAAAATAGAGGAAATTGCATAACTCTTACTTGGCTAAGTTGCATATACGAATATCATCCTTGATTTAATTACTTAAGATATAAGCATATTTGATGGTATAGCTTTTAGGATTTTGAAACTACCTGTGGTAGATAGTTTTTGCAGAAGGTAATTATGCAATTTGCTCAATAGTTAATTGTGCGAATCCCATAATTACTTTATATAAATACCATTTAATATATATACCCTATTATTTAGCAGAGGTGGTGTTTTGTATTAACAGTATTGGAAACAAAATAAGATTTCTGAGAAAAGAACAGAATATGACACAGGAAGAGCTTGCCGGTGATAATTTCACCAAAAGCTATATCAGCCTTATTGAAAGGGGAAAAATAAACCCTTCTATGAAGGCATTAAATTATATCTCAAAAAAGCTGAATAAACCGGTTTCCCTTCTACTTGATACTGAAGGTAGTATAGTGGATTCCAATAATCTGTATAAAATCTCTCATATTATTGAAAAAGGCAAGAAACTAGTAAATAACTCAGAGCTTGATTTAGCATTTATAGAGTTCAATCGTTTATTTGAAAATCTTGATAATCTTACAAACTTCCATAAGGGTTTAATTTACTATTATTTAGGCTATATTTACTTTAAAAAAGAAACCAACAATGAATGCTTTGATTTTATTAGTAAATCTATTGATTTCTTCAAAAAAGCTTTAAAAAACTTTGAAGACAATGATCCAAAGGATAACTTTGATATATATATTAAATTAGCGGAAAGTGAATACATACTTAACAATAAAAATAAATCCCTAAAATATTTCTTAAAAGCTAAGGATTTTGAAGAAGAATATAGAATTAATCTCGACGATTATTTCTATGTTATGCGTAATATAACTATCCTCTATACTCAAAAAGGAAATTATTCCATTGCCATCGATTATCTTAGGAAAATAATAGACTTATCAAAAAAAGAAAACATTATTAATGAACACGTCCTAGGGTCATATATCACTTTATCTACCTGTTATTTTTCCTTAGAACAATATGATGATTCCTTAGAAATGTTAAAAAAAGTACTTCCCATATATGAAAACTTACTTGACGATCCCAGACTTCACTCCCGTATATATTTTAGGATGGCAAAAATATATGTAGAAAAAAATGAATATGATCTTGCATTGAATAATATCAGTAACTCGGTAGAAATAGCAGAAAAAATAAAGGAAAATAGTATTAAAGTCGTTACCCTCCTATCTAATAGTCTTTTAAAAGCTAAAATACATTTTTACATAAATGAATATGATATAGCATTTAATGAAACGAATTCTATTATGAAGGAAATCGAATCCATAAATCGTACTGATAATGAATATATCTCCTTAAAAGCAGATGTTAATACTTTAATCGGTGAGATTTATCTTAAGAAAAAGAATTATGAAGAATCAGTAAGCTATTTTGATAAAGCCATAGGGCTTTATTTAAAGATTAAGGTTGGTTTTAAGCTACCTGTTATTTACAAGCTCCTTGGCAAGGCATACTTGGGACTAAATAATACTGATCTGGCTCAAGAATATTATGATAAAGCCTTTGAATTGCTTGCAAAAAATAGGATTTAATAAAGGGGTGGTCTTTGGGCCAACCCCTTTATTTTATTTACTTTATATATTGACTTAAGGGTTCTTGGTAGAAGCAGCAGGGAAAAAATTCGGATTTTTAGGAAGCCTGAATGTAACAAAGGTTACATTTCTACACTGGATAGGTTTTTTCTTCATCATTTACCAAATCCTTATCTATGCTGTACTTTTGAGCTTCACGATATTTAAAATACTCCATGGCTACCTGTGGAAATAGCCCATAGGACAATACATCCTCCTCTTGTTCCATATATTCCTTTATTTCTTCCTTCATAGCCGCCAGTTGGGGCTTAATTAAATCTCCGGGTCTACATGTGATAGTCTCTTCATCCCCAATAATTTTTCTAACAATTTCTTCTTTCAATTTAATTGTGGGCTTTCCATACATCCCCTTTACATATGCTTTTACTTCCTTAGGTACTATTTTATACCTTTCTCCGGTTATTACATTGAATACAGCTTGAGTTCCAATAATCTGGCTTGTTGGTGTAACTAAAGGGGGATAACCTAGATCTTCCCTTACTCTTGGAACCTCTTTAAGAACCTCATCAAACCTATCAAGGGCATTCTGCATTTGTAATTGATTAACTAGATTGGATAGCATTCCTCCGGGCACCTGATAAATTAATGTATTTATATTTACACCTAGGACTTTAGGATTTAACAAACCACTAGCCATATACTTTTCTCTTATAGGGCCAAAATACTCGGCTACTATATTTAGTTTATTCATATCGAGTTCCGTATCAAATTCTGTTCCCCTAAGTGTTGCCACTATTGGTTCCGTAGGGGGCTGAGAGGTCCCTAAGGCAAAGGGGGAAATAGCTGTATCGATTATATCTGCCCCGGCTTCTATTCCCTTTAAATATGTCATACTTGCTAGGCCACTTGTGGCATGGGAATGAAGCTCTAGTGGTATACTAATAGCATTTTTTATGGCAGCTACAAGTTCAAAAGTAAAATATGGCGTAAGAAGTCCCGACATATCCTTGATACAAATAGAATCTGCTCCTAGGTTCTCCATTTCTACAGCCAAATCAACGTAGGTCTTTATAGTATGTACTGGACTTATTGTATAGGCTATTGCCCCTTGAGCATGGCATCCTTCCTTCTTAGCAGTTTTCAATGCAACTCTGAGATTTCTTGTATCATTAAGGGCATCAAAAATCCTTATGATATCAATACCATTATAAACCGCCTTCTTTACAAATTCTATCACTACATCATCGGCATAATGCTTATATCCGAGAATATTTTGACCCCTTAGGAGCATTTGGAGCTTAGTTTTTTTCACAAATTTTCTTATGGCTTTTAATCTCATCCAAGGGTCTTCATTTAGAAATCTTAAGCATGTATCGAATGTAGCTCCTCCCCACATTTCTAAAGCATTATACCCTACTTCATCTAGCCTTTCCAAAATAGGTAATATTTCTTCAATTCTAAGTCTTGTGGCTATTAAGGATTGGTGGGCATCCCTTAAAACAGTCTCAGTTATTTTAACCGCTGACATTGTTATCCTCCTTATGTACAAAGTAACTAAGTCACTTTGTTGTTTTAAATTCTAAGTCTTTAAGTGTCTCTATTAAATGAATAAATAGCATAATTACTTTGTATAAAAATCATCTATTATATATGGGTTTCAAAAGCTTCAAATCTATGGCATATATTATGTAACTTAGGCAAATCAGAGTTATGCAATTTCCTCAATTATATTTATACCTTGATATAAGTATTCATATTTGAGAATTAAACAAACCCAAAGTATATATTAAAATTCTTTGAATTAAATAGGTTATTTATACAAAAAGAACTCTGCTTTATTTTACAGAGTCCTTCTACTAACTATTTTGAACTTATTTATGCTAAACCTTTTCGTATTTTGTTTTTTAGGAGTAAGAATATAAGAATCGTCAGCCCTAGTATCCAAGCCACATAAATTCCTAGTTGATGCCAGGTTATGGTTTTTAGAAGTATTCCCTTCAATCCTACAAATGACCAATAGGTAGGTGCCCAATATAATAAGAATTGTTTACCCTCTGGTAATAGTATTGCTCCCATAATTGATATGCCAACAACTATAAACAGCATCTTCATATTGGCTATACCTGCAATTTGATTTGGACTGGTTAAACCTATTAGGAAACCAATTACAATCCCAATAAGTGAACTTACTAGGGTCATAATAATCATCATGCCTAGATTAATATTGAGCATATTTAGTATCCATAATATAAGAAAAACATCGATTACCGGTACTACTATACCAATTATACTTTTTCCCAATATAAATTCAAATCTATTCATGGGGGATACATTAAGGGCCCTGATTGTTCCCGATTCCTTTTCCTCTATAATATTAAGTCCTATCAATATACCTCCTATGGTAATTGCCATTATTATTATAGATATCCCACCTATCCAAGCTACAGGAGCCATTAGTACACCTATATCACTGACAAAATAGTTTACTTCAATCACATTGTCCCCAACTATGCTTCTAATTATCTTTTTAGGAATTTCCTTAGTATCATGGGATTCATTACCCTCTAAAATCACTATAAATTTGCCTTCATCATTCTTAGTAATTCCAGCTATATCGTCGATTTTATTAACCCTATTTTCTATTTCTTTCAATGAAGAATACATCTCTACTTTTCCATATTTTTCAAATTCTTCTATTACTTTATTCCCTACCCTATCGTCTACAGCAAATTGCAGTGAAGCGGAAGTGGCACTTGGTATAAATAACCGTAACCCTATGGCCAATAATATAGGGGCAATAATCATATATACAATCAAAAAATCCCTTATACTACTGGAAGCATCTCTTTTAAAAATAGAAACTATTCTCTTCAATATCTACACCTCCCTAATTTCGTGTCAAATTACGTGTATAGGCAAATATCGCGATGACATAACTTATTATAGAAAGCATAATAAAAGTAATTGCTGTAGAATATATTAGATCCATATTACCAGTTGGAAATACAGCCTCACGTAATGCAAATTGCAATGAATAGGTAGGTAATATTTTAATATATAATGGGGCAAAGCTTGGAATAAAATAAGAAATAAATGGTAGTGAGAAAATTATGCTAATAAATATAATCCATATTATTGACTGTGAAATATTTTCAAAGAAGCTAGCAATTATTAATCCCAGTGCCGAAGCAAAAATACTTGCCGCAGTTACAATAATGAACAGACTTAAATAATCTGCACTTAGTCCAACAACTAAAAAAGTACTGAGAATCGTAGATATCCACCCCAAAATGATCATCAAGGTCATTTTCGAAGCAAGATATTCGGGTATTTTCCCCGGTGAAACTCTATAGGCCCTAATAGTACCTTCATCTTTTTCCATGAATATGAAGGCCGCAATCAGTACAAGTCCAAGGAGGGATGGTTCCATTGTTAAAAATATAGGGAGTACATTTTTGTTTAGGGGTATCTTCCCATGCTCCACTTGATTTTTAAGAAATACGGTATCTATATCCATATCTTCCCTGACTCTTTTATCTATATCATCCTTCATAGATAAAATCAAAGTATTAATAACCTCTTTATTCTCGTATCCCTGTATAACAAATTCTACACTTGGCCTATTATTAATTTCTTTTATAATCATTCCTAAGCTGTTAAAATTCCTTTTCATACCTTGAATCATTTCTTCTTTTGTATTTGCTCTATGGATATTACTATGCTTTGCCTCGGATTCTTTAATTACCTCATCTAAAATGGCTTCATACTCTCCATCATACTCAAAATAATAGTAAACCATAGGCTTTATTTCTGCATTCTCTGGAATAACGAAATTGATTATACCTACAAAAATTAAAGCAACGGCAATAACTGCTAAGAAAAAATGATTTCTAAAACCCGTTATTATATCCTTTTTTAATAGGCCAAAATATCTTCTTAACATCTACTCAAGCCCCCTGCCTGTGACCTTAATAAATATTTCTTCGAGGGTTGCTTCTTGGGAATGCATAGTTTCAATCTTTCCACTATTTATTATATTATTTAACTTCAATTTATCATTAGGATCTATCATAGAAAGACTTTCCTTTTTAAGCCTTCCATCTTCCCTATACTCTATCTTTACTAACTTTTCTCCATACCTTAATTTTAAATTTCTTGGAGAATCTATAAGCTCTATCTTGCCTTCATTGATTAGGGCAATTCTGTCACATAGCTCCTCGGCGATATACATATTGTGGGTGGTTAAGAATATAGTAGTGCCTTCATGTTTTTTCTTTGTTATGATTTTTTTTATATGACTGGCTGTATTGGGGTCTAGTCCAGATGTGGGTTCATCCAAGAACCATATCTTAGGATTATTTAACATTGATCTGGCAAAAACAAGTCTCTGAAGCATACCCTTTGAATAGCCGGAGGCTTTCTTATAAGCAGCATCTTCAAGCCCTACCATTCTTAATAGCTCAATTGGCTCTTCGGTTTTTACACTAAACATTTTTCTATAAAACTCTAGATTTTCAAGACCGCTTAATTTTTTATATACATTTGGATGTTCAAAGGATACACCTAGTAAGTTAAATAATTCCTCCTTTGGCTTCCTTATATTATATCCATGAATACTTGCTTCCCCATTTTGAAGTGGTAAGAGTCCTATAAGTATTTGTTGAGTTGTTGACTTCCCCGCTCCACTAGGGCCTAAAAAGCCAAATATCTCACCTTTTTCTATTTGGAAGCTAATATCCTCAACGGCATAATCCCCATCATTACTATAGGAATGGTAAAGATTTCTTACTTCTATCACTCTACTCCCTCCTTCTATTAATCTAATATCCTATTCAGTATTTGAATGCTATTAGTACTATTATGCACTCTAAATCTTTAATTATATATCAGTGGAGTTGTTTAAATAATTGGTTGATTCCATGCATTCTTATTTCACACTTTATTCTTTATGTCATATTTTAGAGTATCCAGCTTTCATGGAACTCCATGGATTTTAATGATCCTAAAGTTCTTCTTCAATGTACTTAAAAGGCACAGGTTTAGTAAACTAACCCTGTGCCTTAGGCTTTGTAAAAGCCTGTCATTTTTTAGACTTATTTTCTTTTAACTTTTGCTTTTCTATTTTTTTCCCTAGAAGGTTTTTTATCCATGCTTTTTTTCTTTTTATTCCCCTTTGATTTAGTCCCCTTCGCAGGTTCAATATTTATCTGATTACCCTTAATAGTATTTTTACTCATTATGGAAAGAACTTCATCCGCATATTCCTCAGGAATTTCTACAAAGGTATAATTTTCAAAGATATCTATACCCCCTATATTTTTACCAGAAATACTAGTTTCTCCAGCTATTGCCCCAACTACATCCTGTGGTCTTATTTTTTTATCCTTACCAATGTTTATAAACATTCTAACCATGCCTTCTTCGGCACCAGTTCTTTTATTGCCACGGTTGCTTCTGTCGGAACCCTTTCTATTGTATTTCTTTTCCGGTCTAGTATCTATTTCCTTTGCATCCTTCATTTCCAGTTCCATTTTAAGAAGAGCTGCTGCAATTTCAATAGAAGAAAAATCATTTTCTATTAAGTCTTCTAATACTTTTATGTATTTTTCAAGCTTACCTTCATTAATTTTCTTCTTAATTTTTTCTAAGAAAATACTTGTTTTTATGGTTTCTATATCACTAATAGTAGGTATAGGATGCTTCTTGATTTTCTTTTTTGTATATTTCATAACGTTTCTTAACAAATAAAAGTCTCTTCCAGTTACAAAAGTAAATGCACTTCCAGTTCTTCCTGCACGTCCTGTTCTTCCTATTCGGTGAACATAGTATTCCTCGTGGGTAGGCATGTCGAAATTGAATACGGATTCCACATCGTCAATATCCAATCCTCTAGCGGCAACATCAGTAGCAACTAAAACTTCAATATCGCCTCGTTTAAATTTATTCATAACATTTATTCTTAGGGACTGCTTCATATCCCCATGAATTTTATCACTAGCATAACCCCTAGACTGTAGAAGGTCTGTAACCTCGTCAACTTTTCTTTTTGTATTACAGAATACTAAAGACAGCTTAGGGCTATACATATCTATAAGTCTAGTCAATGCTTCAAGCTTATCCTTTTCCTTAACCTCAAGGTATAGCTGATCAATATTTGGAGTAGTAAGTTCCTTATGAACTACCTTTACCACCTCAGGATTTTGTTGATATTTATGTATTATTTCCATTATTACCTTAGGCATTGTTGCCGAGAATAAAAGTGTTTGTCTATCCTCACCTATACTTTCCAGTATAGTTTCAATATCCTCTCTAAATCCCATATTAAGCATTTCATCGGCTTCATCTAGTATCATCATTTTAAGATTTTCTAATTTCAAAGTTCCCCTTCTCATATGGTCCATAACTCTACCTGGAGTACCAATCACAATCTGCGCTCCATTTCTAAGTCCCTTAATCTGTCTATCAATAGGCTGTCCACCAAACACCGGCAGAGTCCTAATACCCCTTTTGTACCTTGCTATTTTTGCTAACTCCTCTGCCACCTGAACAGCCAACTCCCTAGTAGGACAAAGTATTAGTGCTTGGGTTGCCTTTTTTTTAGCATCCACCATGTCTATAGCCGGTATTCCAAAGGCCGCTGTTTTTCCCGTTCCCGTTTGTGCTTGTCCAACCACATCTTTTCCTTCTAAAACCAATGGTATTGCCAATGTTTGTATGGGAGTAGCTTCTTCAAACCCCATATCCTTTACCGCTCTTTTAATTTCCTGCGAACAATTAAGTTCCTCAAATCTAATCTTATCCATATTAATCATTCCTTTTCTTAGTATTTTGCTTTTCTACTCATATGTGATTATTAATCTTCACATAGTTATAGTAATGCTACTTTAAAGATTAATAATTTTCACTAAAAAATGTAGAAGCATTCATTATTTCAGTAAAATTTATCTTAAGTTTTAGTGTAGCATGACTATACTAGAAATAAATGAAAAAGATAAGGAAATGCTTTTGAACAATTTCGTATAGAAAACTTGCTAAATACAATAAAAAAATCTTCCCTAAATCATGGGTGATTTATGGCAATAAAATTTTACGATTTTAAATTTTTTATTGAGTAAGGCTTAGTTCTCTCAAAATACATAGGAAATTATTCATCATAGGACCTTTATCTATAATTTCCACAATGTATTGGGCCAAAATCTAAATCCAAGTCTATCAATCAAAGATTTTGTTCAAATTTTTATATGTATAAATCGCATCTATCAATAAAAATACAAAAGATTTATTACGATTCTATACACATAATGCAAGAATTTATTGCATTTAATCTCATTTACGCTCTTTTTCATTTATTAAGCTCTTAATTTATATTGCTGCTTAAATAAAACAACTTTTTCTATTATACTATTTATTTTATACTTTTACTATTTTTTTTTATTAATCTTGATCATATTTATTTTTTCCCTTTGTAAAAATTTAATACTTTACAAACTATAATCATATGCTATAATGAATAATTGATAAGTGTTTTCTTGGTACCCACTTCAAAAAAAACAAGAGCAAAATGTTTTATTTTTGTCTCTTAAGTGGCTCCGGGAAACATAGAAATATGTTGAAGGGAGTTTTTTTAATGAAAAACATTTCAATTAACACTTTAGTAAAAACCGCAATTGTCGCTGCTATCTATGCGGCAATCACCATAGCTTTAGCTCCTATTAGCTATGGCGAGCTTCAGTTTCGTCTTTCAGAAGTACTGGTATTATTAGCTTTTATAGATCCACTTTATATACCTGGACTTGTACTTGGATGTATTTTGGCCAATCTGGGTAGCCCATTAGGTCCTATCGATGTTTTTGCTGGTTCCTTTGCTACTCTATTATCAGTTATAGCAATTTATCAAACTCGAAAAGCTTGTGGTAATAGTTTTAAAGCATTAATCCTAGCTGGCCTATGGCCTGTAATATTTAATGGACTAATAGTTGGCTGGATGCTAAATTATGTACTTAAACTGCCTTTCTGGGCATCTGCAGCATATGTAGCCCTAGGTGAATTTGTTGTAGTCAGCATTGTAGGTGTAGTAGTATTTAGAAATATTCTTACCAGAGAAAATTTCGTTAATATTCTTCGATTAAGTAAAGACATTAAATAGTAAATAAAAGCCTTAACACAAAAGCAATGATGTTAAGGCTTTTATTATATTATTCACTTAGGGCTTCTTTGTTCTCACCTAACAATTTTTTATAATAATTAGCCGTTTCACTATAATTATCCAATGCCTTCTTCCCCTGTGGATGAAGCCCATATATTCCCCTATCAACTTTTTCAAACCATCCATAGAAATTTTTAGAAAGAATACTTTGAGTTTTAGCACTTGTACCAAGTTCTCTTAGTTTTTTAGGTGAAAGCTCTCCATGCTTTTCCAAGCAGCAGGCTATATGTATTGCATTTTCTCTATAGGCAGTCATGACCTTTTCTCTAACTGTTCCTCCTACATTATAGCTACCGGAACGTCCATTAATTTCTCTAATAATACTTTCCTTCATCCTATTACTCTTTTTATATTTATAAGCGGATGGATGAAAGACTATCTCAACCTCTGTAGTAGTTTCTAGAAATGAAACCATGATAAGTCCAAGTTCTAGTCTCTTTAATAGATTGCATGTATCCCTCCAATGTTTATTTCTTTTAAAGCCCTTTGGTCTAGGTATGGCTACATACACTCCATTAGTTATCCTTTGCCGTTTTGTCGCTTGTATGAGAAGTTTTAAATTAATGCTCCTCTTAAGCTCAATTATTATTATTTCTTCTGCCTTAACCCCGACAATATCGCAGTCCTTAACTTCGCTTTGAACCTCATAACCTTGATTACTTAGATAGTTATTGATGGGATCATACAAATCCTTCTCTAGTATATTATTTAAAATTTTATTAGTCATTAGTCCTCCAAAACATACCTAATCCCAGATCATATTCTTTACTATGATTTTATTATAAACCAAATAATTTCTCAAGTTCTGTAAACTTCTTATCATGAACCCCTACGACCCTTAGGCTTTCCTAAAATTTCTGAATAGATAATTCCTGCAAGTACTTTGTCCGGTGTAAAAGAAAGAATCCCTTTCTTTTTAGAACTTACTTTATTTCTTTTTATTGATGTCATGCCTATTTTACCTTGAAGAATTTTATTTTCTTTCTTTTTTTCATTCATAGGATATCAGCTCCTATTCATCCTGCATATCTATATTATCTTCATTATTCATATTTGAAATGGCTTCCCTCATACTTGTATCTGCTACTACATTTTTCATATTATAATAGTCCATAACTCCTAATTTCCCTTCTCTTAGGGCTGTAGCCATAGCCTTTGGTACTTCCGCTTCGGCTTCTACAACCTTAGCCTTCATTTCTTGAACAGCTGCTACCATTTCCTGTTCCTTAGCTATAGCCATTGCCCTTCTAACCTCCGCCTTAGCTTGGGCTATTCGCTTATCAGCCTCAGCTTGATCGGTTTGAAGCTTGGCTCCAACATTTCTTCCCACATCTACATCTGCAATATCAATTGATAATATTTCAAAGGCAGTTCCTGAGTCTAACCCTTTCTCTAAGACATTTTTGGAAATAAGATCTGGATTTTCTAAGACTGCCTTGTGGGTCTCAACAGATCCAACTGTAGTTACAATACCTTCACCTACACGGGCAATTATGGTTTCTTCACCGGCACCACCCACAAGTCTATCGATATCTGCCCTTACAGTTACCCTAGCCTTAGCCTTCAACTCTATTCCATTTTTTGCAATTGCTACTACAATTGGGGTCTCAATAACCTTTGGCTTAACACTCATCTGAACAGCTTCAAAAACATTACGTCCTGCTAAATCTATAGCAGTAGCTTTTTCAAATTCCAAACTAATATTTGCCCTTTCCGCTGCAATTAAAGCATTAATAACACTATCTACGTTACCACCAGCCAAATAATGTGCCTCTAATTGATCACTTGATATATTTAATCCTGCCTTTCTTCCTTTTATAAGAGGTTTTATAATTCTATCTGGTTTTACTCTTCTGAGCTTCATTCCTATCAAAGTAAAAATACTAACCTTTACATTTGATGCTAATGCTGATATCCATAGCCCCAATGGCACAAAACTAAAGAACATAGCCAATAGTACTACAATAACTGCTATAATTATAATTGTTGGAAAAATAGCGGTCATAATTATTCCTCCCCAGGATTTATATTTTGTTTTTCCTTGACTTTGCGTACAACTATACGTCTACCCTCTACCTTTATAACTTCAACCTTTGTCCCCTTAGAAATGAATTCCCCTTCCGATACAACATCAAGCTTAACTCCATCAAAATCCACTGTACCAGCTGGTCTTAATATAGTCAATGAAATACCCTGTTTCTTCAAAAAATACTGCATGTCATTGGTGCTTATATATCCGTCTTCTTTTTTCATGGATGTCTCTAAAACCATGCTCTTTGGAAGCTTGCCTTTGCTAATAGAATGTAGAATAACTGTAAATATTATACCTAAAATAGCTAGAAGGATCATCATCAAAAGCAATGCTTCTAGTAATGTATCCGCCGTTACTATGATCCCTATTATAAAACATGTTATGCCTGCTATTCCCCATATACCAAACCCCGGGGCATACACCTCTATTAAGGTAAGAACTAATCCTAGCCCAAAGAAAATTGCCGACAAAAGACCTAAACCATCAACCAGCTCAGCAAATACCATATACTATTCCCCTCCTTTCACCATTAAATCCATTAATAACTATATAGTCTAAAGCCATAGTTTATTACAATTATTTGGGCATTACAATCGTATATCCTATAATATTTACTATAACCAATAATAGATATATAAGATTTATGGGATCTCGTATTCTGCCATGATTTCTTGTTGTTTTCCTGTCTTTAGCATATATTTTTTCTAGAAAAGATCCCGTAAAATGGGGTAAAGAATTTTTAGTACCTAAAGACATCATTGACAAATCACATTTAACATTAAAAATATTATAAAGAAGAAATGCCATGGCAATTAATCCCCAAATCATAAAAAACATTTCTAAGTCCTTTGGTTTATACTTAAAATAGAAGTAAGCTTCTATTCCAGCAAAAATAATCATTCCCAAAGACCTTTTGATTATTCTACCCATATAACCTCCTCCTAGTACATAATGAAAATTAATATTTAAATTTATTTTTTCTTCATAATCTCATTAACCCCATTTATGTCACATTATCCAGTGGGCAAATTGCATAATTACCTTCTATAAAAGTCATCTACTATATAGAGTTTTAAAATCCCCAAAGCTATACCACCAAATATGCTATATCTTAAATATTCAAATTAAGGATGATATCCCCATATGCAATTTCCTCTAGTATTTATATTTTCTACATATCATTAATAAATACCTTTGTTCCTATTAAATTTTTCATTTTATATACTAGGAATGCTATACTATTATATATAATTGAACTATAGGTTAGGAGGAGTAAAATGCTTGATTTGAGTTTAGCTTTGGAAAGAGTGAAAAAATGGGCTAGAGAGGTTGGAGATATTCAAAAAGAATATTTTAAAAGCAGTAATTTATTAATAAATACTAAATCAACGGGTATAGATTTAGTAACAGAAGTGGATGAGCTTTCGGAAAAACATATATTGAATTGTATAAAGGAAAACTATCCTCTCCATGGAGTCCTATCTGAAGAATCTGGTCAAGACCATGTAGATTCCGATTATTTGTGGATTGTCGATCCCCTTGACGGTACAACAAATTTCGCCCAAGGATTACCTATATTTGCCATATCAATAGCACTGAAATATAAAGAAGAAACTATGCTAGGGGTTGTATATGCTCCCCTGGTTGATCAGCTGTTTGAAGCTGTTAAGGGTAAAGGTGCATATCTAAATGGAGAGGATATCTTTGTGGGTAATAAAAAGGATTTAAGCAAATGTGTTTTAGGAACTGGCTTTCCCTATGATAGAGCTATACACAAAGATAATAATGCCAATTATTTTGCCCATTTTGTTCCTAAAGTAAGGGGGCTTCGAAGGATGGGAGCGGCAGCCTATGATTTAGCTAATGTAGCCGCAGGAAGCCTTGATGGTTTTTGGGAAATCAACCTAAGCCCCTGGGATATAGCAGCCGGTGAACTCATCATAAAAGAAGCGGGTGGAAAGATAGTCTATCTTAAGGATAAAAGAGGCATTTCCTTATTAGCTGGCAATGAAAATATTTGTCAAAAACTCATTAATGAAATAGAATATATTGATAATCTATTATAAATCAATTTTATGAATACTTCTATATGGTAAAAAGCCCCTTGATAAAAAAGATTATCAAGGGGCTTTATTTATTTAGCCAAAGCTATTTCTTCAGTTTTTGAACCATAGTACTCTTCTAGAAGCACAGGCACTCTATATCTCAAGGATTTTTTCATATCAAGTATTCTCTGATTTTCTGAACCCCTGAACTTAAGTAACAAATTCTTTTTTTCAAGTACAAAACGACCATCTATAAGAACATCTATTTGCTTCAAAAATTCAATCCATCCGTCCCTATACATTTTACCTCGTTTATTTAATAGTTCCTCAAAGGTATAACCTGTATAGCACCATATATCTAATCCCATCTTTTTGGCAGCACATGCTATTTCAAAACATTCTTCGGGCTGCTCAAAGGGATCTCCTCCAGAAAATGTAACTCCCCTATGGAGCTTCAATTCCTTAAGTTCTTTAATGATATCTTCAGTATCCATTAAAAATCCACCATTAAAATCATGGGTACCAGGATTATGACACCCCCTACAATTATGCCTACAGCCCTGAGTCCAGATTACAGCCCTAAGCCCTGGGCCGTCTACAATGCTATCCCTTGTGATCCCATGTGATAGCCTAATAAGCATAAAAACACATCTCCTTACTATCTCATTCCATGTTTTCTTCTATCCTTAACCTCCGCAAGCTTAGCATCATTAAATCTATCTATAGTACCAACTAGATATCCAGTAATTCTTCTAATTCTCTCAAATTTTATTCCATCGGCTTCAGTTCTTCCACAACCCGGGCAAACATTATGTATAACTCCATTGTATCCACAAACTGGATCTCTATCCACTGGATGATTTATACTACCATAGCCTATACCCGCTTCATGCATTGCCCTTACAACCGTTTCAAAGGCCTCAAGATTATCGGAAGGATTTCCATCAAGTTCAATATATGTAATATGTCCTGCATTAGTCAGCTCATGATAAGGAGCTTCTAATCTTATCTTATCGAATGCACTAATTTCATGATAAACAGGAACGTGAAAGGAATTAGTATAATAGTCTCTGCTATTAATCCCTTCTATTTCTCCAAACTGCTCCTTATCGAGTCTTGTAAATCTCCCTGACAATCCTTCAGCAGGAGTTGCAATTAATGAGAAATTAAGCTTATATTTTTGTGAAGTAGCATCTAGCTTATCCTTCATAAACTTAACTATCCTAAGTCCCATTTCCTGTGCTTCTTTACTTTCTCCGTGGTGCTTACCTATTAGAGCCTTTAAACATTCTGCCAGTCCTATAAATCCTACAGTTAAAGTTCCATGTTTTATTATCTCGCTTAAGCTATCTTCCCAAGATAATTTGTCTGAATCAATCCAGACACCTTGCCCCATAAGGAATGGAAAGTTTTTAACCTTTTTAGTTTGCTGTACCTGTAATCTTTCAATAAGCTGATCTATCAATAAGTCTACCTTAGAATCCAGATCATTGAAAAATCCTTCAATATCCGGGGTATCATTAGTAGAACAACCATATTTTATTCCAAGTCTTGGTAAGTTTATTGATGAGAAAGAAATATTACCCCTTCCAGTAACTATCTCTCTCGATTCATCGTATACATTTCCAACAACTCTAGTTCTACAGCCCATGTAGGTTGCTTCGGTTTCTGGTCGTCCGGGAACATAGTATTGAGCATTAAATGGAGCATCTATAAAACTAAAGTTAGGGAATAATCTTTTTGCTGAAACTCTACAACCCAGTTTAAATAAATCGTAGTTAATATCTCCTTCGTTATAATTTACCCCTTCTTTAACCTTAAATATTAGTATTGGGAATATAGGAGTTTCTCCATTACCAAGGCCAGCTTCTGTAGCAAGAAGTAGATTCTTTATAACCATTCTACCCTCTTCAGATGTATCTGTACCAAAGTTAACACTGCTGAATGGCACTTGGGCCCCTGCCCTTGAATGCATAGTGTTTAAATTATGTATAAAGGCCTCCATGGCTTGATAAGTTCTTCTATCGGTCTCTTTATATGTATGTTTTTTAGTGAACTTTTGTATTTTTAAGGCCTCTTCATCATTTATTTTTAATCTATCCCTTAAGATAGCTATTTCTTCAGTATTATATTTTTCATTTTCCTTAAGTCTTAATTCCTCACCCGAGGATTTTTCACATTTTTCAATTATTTCATCAGCTATATCCTTTGCTTCTTTATCATCCAAATCAAGATTAAATGATAAAGCCTTCATCATGTTCCGAGCATAAAGCTTCTTATAGGTCTTCTTCACTCCAGGTGCCAAACCAAAATCAAAGGTTGGTATACTTTGTCCACCATGCTGATCATTTTGATTTGACTGTATAGCTATAGCTGCTAGTGCAGCATAGCTCATAATATCTTGGGGTTCTCTTAAGAAACCATGTCCAGTTGAAAATCCATTTTTAAAAAGCTTTAATATATCTATTTGAGTACATGTCAATGTCCCCATATTTAAAAAATCTAAGTCGTGAATATGTATATCTCCATTATCATGGGCAAAGGCATGATCCGGCTTTAACATATGTGATTTACAAAACTCTTTAGAAACAGTGCTTCCATATTGAAGCATGGTTCCCATAGCAGTATTCCCATCAATATTGGCATTTTCTCTCTTTGTATCACTCTCCGTAGCATCCTTTAATGTAATTGTTTCAATGGTTTTCATAAGTCTGGTTTTTGTTTCTCTAATTCTTGTTCTTTCCGCTCTATAAATTATGTATTCTTGACTTGTTTTTGCATGCCCATTTTCTATTAGAACCTTAACAACTGAATCCTGTACCTGCTCCACTGTTGGAATTTCATTTCCATATTCTTTATTTAGAAGAGCTACTGCTTTTTCAGTTAATCTTTCTGCTTTATCATAGGACGCATCTATTCCCTCATTTTCAGCAATAACCTTTGCGGCTTTATAAATGGCAGCAGTAATTTTTTCTGGAATGAAGTTAATTATTCTTCCATCCCTCTTCTTAATCTTTTCGCTCATATAATTCTTCCTTTCTTCTATATATTGTGTACATCATATCTATATATACTATATATAGGACGGCAAGCAACAAAAAATACCCTCTACGCTAAAAAAAGGGCCAATAAATTTATGTCATTTGCTATTTGTTACTTAAATTTTATCAAAACAAAATCCAAATCTCAATAAGAAAAAAGACCCATAATCCACAGTAATTTCACTCTATTTTTCATATATCTCTTTTTTCCTCCATAATCCTCTCATTTTTATATTAGTTGCAACCATAAAAAGCAAAAAAGCGTGTCTACACGCTTTTTCACCACATTTCTTATTGTTTATTTATAACTAATATATATTTTTATAATTATAGATATTCCAGTTAAACAGTTAATTTATACACATCAAAAATCCCTAGAAACATTGGATATTTTGAGATGTATAAATTAAGTTTAGCTTTAGGAAATCTATATAGATAAACAACATTAACATTTAAAATAAATTTCAAAGAAAATAATGAACACTTCTACATTTTTTCTTTGAAATCTATTCAACCTTGAAGCTGTTTATCTCTAATACCCATTGATATTTTAATTATTTAGAATTGTCTATATATGTATATCCAAAGAACCAGTTTCCTAAAGACTCTTTTTGCCAGTCTACAACTCGCTTATTAACTAAAAACTTATCTGTATAATAGAAAATTGGCATAATGACCTGTTGATCAAATAGTATTTTTTCAGCAGCATATAGTGCTTCGTCTCTTTTCTCAGGATCATTTTCATTCCTTGCATTAAGAAGAAGATTGTTGTATTCTTCGTCCATCCATTGAGCTGAATTATTTGTATCCTGTCCTTCTAAAATTTCTAGCATTGACATGGCATCGGCATAGTCCACAAACCATCCGAATCTAGCCGCTCCTGTATATTCTCCATACCTCCTAGAACTAGCAAAAACAGGCCATTCCTGATTAGTTATGGTTACTTCTATATTCAAGTTTTTCTTCCACATTTCTTGAATAGCCTCTGCTATAATTTTATGGGTTTCCGATGTATTATATAAAATTTCTATTTGAGGAAAACCTTCCCCATTTGGGAATCCGGCTTTAGCTAAATATTCCTTTGCTTTTTCAACATCTGCCTCTACTTTAACACCATAATCCCCCATTGAAGAGAATTCATTTCCTCTTGTATCCTTTAATCCAGGTGGCACATATGTAGTAGCAGGTACTTCAGCACCCTTTGTCACATTCTCACATATTTGTTTTCTATCGATTGCTAGGTTAAGAGCTTTTCTAACATTCACATCATTGGTTGGAGCTTTGCTGTTATTGAATACATAGAAATATGTTCCTATTTTAGGCTTAATATAAAACTCATCACTTTCACTACTTAATATAGGAATTTCTTGAGTTGGAATATTACTCATTATATCAATATCACCGGATTGATATGCCATTAATGCCGTAGATTCATTTACTAGAATATTTGCATTAATTCTATCTAGTTTTACTTTATCCATATTCCAGTAATTTTCATTTTTCTCTAAAACAAAGGTATCTCCACTGGCATATTTAGTAAGCTTAAAAGGTCCATTGGTTACAAGTATATCCGTATTGGTAGCCCAACCTTCAGGATCCTTTTCAACTATATCCTGTCTTACTGGTAGATAAGTATAGAAGGAAGTAAGGTTTAAAAAGTATGGTGTAGGTGATTGCAATTCAACTTCTAAGGTTAAATTATCAATGGCATTAATTGCTACATCTTCCCTTTTACCTTCTCCACTAAAGAATTCATGTCCACCCTTGATGTAAAACAATAGCATAGCATAATCTGAAGCGGTTTCGGGATCCAGAGCCCTTAACCAAGTATATTTAAAATCATTGGCAGTAAGTGGCTTTCCATCAGACCATTTTGTGTCCTTTAAGTGAAACGTATACTTTAAACCATCATCGCTTACTTCATAGTTTTCTGCTATGGCAGGAACTAGTTTTCCATCTACTTCTCGCATTAAACCTTCATAAATATTGTTTATAATATTCCCTGCTACTGCCTGGGAATTCAAAGTAGGATCAAGGGTTCTTGGCTCATCTGGTAAACAAAAATTCAATACCATCTCTTCTTTGCTTTCTTGGGAATCTGTTTTTTCTTCTGGTTCTTTAGTAGTTTCCTTACTAGTATCGTCTAGGCTTGCCTCTTTTCCCTTAGATGAACATCCAGTAAACAAGCTTAGAATCAATACAAAAACTAGAGATATAGCTATTAATTGTTTCTTCAATGTATTTCCCCCTATTAATTTATTTATATAATCAACAGCTGTGAAACTGCTGAAAATAATTTAGCCCTATTTTTATAAAAAGTTTATTTCTGCCTATTCAATAGTATTTTATTAATGAATAGCTGAAATATATTTTTATGTTCACTATATACATCAACCATCATTTCAGGATGCCATTGCACTCCTATTAAACATGTATAGTCACCATGCTCAATACCTTCTATTATGCCATCATCAGACCAAGCAGTCTCTATAAGACCTTCTCCCAACAGCTCAATAGCTTGATGATGTAAGCTGTTAACATCTATAGTTTTTTCTCCAAAGGCTTCATATAGACTACTTTCTTCCTTTATTGTTACCCTATGGCACTTGCCATACTTAGGAAGCATTAATCCCATATGCTCTTGCTTAGTTATATTTGATTGATATATATCTTGATATATTGTCCCACCAAAAAATACATTAATCAATTGAAGTCCTCTACATATCCCTAAAACTGGCTTATCCATATCTAATGCTTTTTTCAATAGTTTGATTTCAAATTCATCTCTCTCTGATACTATTTTTCCAAGCCCCTTCTTTATTGATTGCCCATATAAATAGGGATAAATATCGGAGCCTCCTGTAAACAGGATACCCTCTAGGCTTTCAACTAACTGCGAGATATATTTTTCATCATTTATGACTGGTATTGCTAATGGTACCCCTCCTGCATCCTTAATGCATCTAGAATAGTCCATTGTTGACATTAACATATCTTGACCATTTCTACCTCTACATCTTTTGTCATCCAATTCCCTATCCATTACAAAATAAGTTGTAACCCCAATTAAAGGCTGCATTTAATATCCCCCCTATTGCCCTATGAGAATTATGTCATGATCCTTGCCATCGTTTTTTCTAATGCTACTAGTATTAACTTAATACCTTAGCTCCCCCAAGATCAATATTTAAAGATTTTACTTCCCATTTATTATTTAAAGTACTTAAGAATTTTTCAATGTCAGCATAAAACTCTGAATTGCTGTCATCAGTCAAAGCCATTAAAGTAGGTCCTGCCCCACTTAAAAACATTGCCAATGAACCTAGGTCTTCACATTTGTCCTTTATTCTATCAAACCCATTTATAAGCTTTCCTCTATATATTTGATGTAACTTATCATCACAAGAGACTTTTAAGAGATGAAACTCTCCATTGGTTAAGGCCGTTATAAGTAAGGAAACTCTACCTACATTAAACACCCCATCCTTGTAGGGAATTTGTTTAGGCAAAACGCTTCTTGATTCCTTAGTAGAAAGTTTAAAATCTGGAATCATTGCATAAAATTTCAAGCCTCTTGCTACATTTACTTTGCTATAGTGTATATTATTACCATCTTGTATGGCTACAGTCATACCTCCAAGAAGAGCAGGAGCCACGTTATCGGGATGTCCTTCAATCTCAGTTGCAAGATTTAGAATCTCTTTTTGGGATAAAACACCGCCCGCAATCTCATTGGCCCCAATTACGCCTCCTACTATACATGCCGCACTACTACCTAGTCCCCTCGATACAGGAATATCATCTTCGATTACTATTCTAATTCCCCTAGGCTTGTATCCCAATTTTTCAAAGCACTTCATCATAGAGACATATATCAAATTATCTTCATTGGAGAATTCTTGACAGCATCCTTCTATGACCAATCCCCTTTCAATTTCTTCAAAGTAAAATGTATTATACAGGTTCAAGGCCACCCCAAGACAATCAAAGCCCGGCCCTATGTTGGCACTTGTTGCTGGTACTCTTACTTTTATCATTTAGATCACCTATTTCCTTAGTATGTCACATATAACTGTTTTGATTTCTTCTTTCCTGCATCTTTTATCATGAATGACTTCTTTGTTTTCTAAACCCTTTATTCCCTTTGGTATAGCCAGACCAGTGATCTTTGAAATTTCTTTAACAAGCTCAAAGTCACTTTGATTGTCTAATGGCTTGCCTATTGATTCCATTACACTTCTAGTAAACTTATATGGGCTCGCCGTAGAAGCTATTATAGTCTTTGTTTCATCACCCGTCTCCTTCTTATATCCCTTATATACAGCGTAGGCCACAGCCGTATGGGTATCCATAAGATAATCAGCTTTATCATAAACCTCTTTTATGGCCCCATAGGTCTTTTCATCATCTATGTAGCCGCCATAAAAGTCCTTAAGTCCTTCCTTCATTCCATGGGATATTTCATATATTCCATTTTCCTTAAGCTTCATCATTAAATCACTAATTAATTCATCATCGTGTCCACTTAGTTCATAAATAAACCTCTCTAAATTACTTGAAATAAGTATATCCATAGACGGTGAAGCAGTTTTCTTAAATTTTCTTCTTATGTCGTATATTCCTGTGTTTATGAAATCATATAGGACATTATTTTCATTAGATGCACAGATGAATTTATTCACTGGCAATCCCATTTTTTGAGCATAATAAGCAGCTAAAATATTCCCAAAATTTCCAGTGGGTACAACCACATTTATGCTTTCATTTTTTGATATCTTTTTTTCTCTAAGTAGGTTCAAATAGCCATAAAAATAATAAACTATCTGTGGTACCAATCTTCCTATATTTATAGAGTTTGCCGAAGAAAACATATATCCAGCTTTATTTATTTCTTCATTAAAGTCCTTGTCACCAAAAACTTCCTTAACACCTCTTTGGGCATCATCGAAATTCCCTTCTATACCCACTACAAAGGTGTTTTCTCCCCCCTGGGTTACCATTTGTCTCTTTTGTATCTCACTTACTCCATCCTGAGGATAGAACACTATGATCCTTGTTCCTTCCACATCGGCAAATCCTTCAAGGGCTGCTTTTCCTGTATCCCCTGAAGTAGCTGTTAGTATTACTATTTCCTTCGTAATATTTAATTTTTTACTAGCCGTCTTCAACAGATGGGGAAGTATAGAAAGAGCCATATCCTTAAATGCTAGAGTAGCACCATGAAACAGTTCTAGAAAATGTACTCCTTGCTTTTCCACTAATGGAACAATATCCTTTTCTTGAAATTTTTCATCATAAGCTTTATCTATACATTCCAGTAACTCATCATCATCAAAATCTGTAAAATACTTTTTCATTATATAGAATGCTAATTCCCTATAATCCATTTCCATTAACTCTTCAAATGACTTTTCAACCCTAGGAAATTCTATAGGAACATATAACCCTCCATCATGGGCTAAACCCTTGATTATAGCTTGTGAAGACATAATCTTCATACCTTTATCTCTAGTACTTTTATAGAAACAAGCCGTCATTTCATCACCTCAAGTTATTAAATAAATGTAACTTGTTATATTTTACAACATATTTGTAAATGATACAACAACAAATGTCATTTATATTCAAACAATTTTATTCACAGTTCCTCTTAAAGTTACAAGTTCCATGTCATAAGCTACAAATTTTAAAATCATTATTTTGAATATTAATAAAACCGAAAGGATATTTATTCCTTACGGTTCTATTTAAGGTCATTTATCAAAGAAAAATCTGCTCAAGAACAAAGGAAGTGCATATCCCTAGGTTTTTATATACAGTTTTTTATGAAAAACGACTTTAATTTTCAATACCCTTCCTTGCCATTACTCCTTTGGTATAATAATGTTTTATTTCCTTCATCTCCGTGACTAAATCCGCAATTTCCACTAGCTGCTGGGGAGCATAGCGGCCTGTGAGAATGATTTCTATATTAGGGGCTCTTTTTTCTAACATTTCTAAAACATCTTCAATGGAGAATAATTTAAAATATAGTGCTATATTTATTTCGTCTAGAATAACTACATCATATTCTCCCTTAGAAATAATCCCACTGCACTTTTCAAGCCCACTCTTAGCTGCGTCTATATCCTCCTGCTCCGGTACTCTATCTATAAAGCAGCTTCTTCCCAGCTGCTCAATCTTGAAATTAGGAAGATACTCTTCGGCTTTTACCTCACTATACTTCATACCCTTGACAAACTGTCCCATATAAACCTTTTTTCCTGCACATGCTGCCCTCAATGCCAATCCCAATGCAGCAGTTGTTTTTCCTTTACCATTACCTGTATATATATGTATATATCCTTTTTCCATATTAACCCTCCCAACTATATATATATCATTATTATTATTTTTCTATATTATTATTATAATTCCTTCTATATATGTTTATCTTTTATAACATGTTATTTTACAAAAAAAAACCGTCTATTTCCCGGGAAATCCGCAGAAAATGACGATTTTTATTATATCCTAATCTAATTTTGACAATTCTAAGGCTAGTTTCGCCCCAACCCGTGCATTATTATACACAAGCTGTATATTTGATTCAAGACTTTTTCCAGATGTGATATTTTTTATTTTAGAGAGTAGAAATGGAGTAGTTTCCTTACCCTTTATCCCAAGTTTTTCTGCTTCTTCAAGGGCATTTTCAATAGCTTTATTAATAGTATCATAATCCATTTCATATTCCTCTGGGATCGGATTACCTATAACAAATCCTCCCTTTAGGTTCAAGTCCCATTTTGCTTTAAGGGCAGCTGCCAATTCCATTGGAGAGTCCACCCTATAGTCTACACTAAACCCACTTCTTTTAGTGTAAAAGGCTGGAAATTCTTCAGTACCAAACCCAACTACAGGAACTCCGTGGGTTTCAAGATATTCCAACGTCAATCCTATGTCTAGTATAGACTTTGCTCCTGCACATACAACTGCTACATCGGTGTTGGCAAGTTCTTCAAGGTCGGCAGAAACATCAAAGGTCTTTTCAGCACCCCTATGAACTCCTCCAATACCCCCTGTCACAAAAACCTTTATTCCCGCTAAACCAGCTGCTATCATGGTTCCAGCTACGGTTGTAGCTCCATCAAGTTTTTTGGAGATAACAAAGGGAATGTCCCTTCTACTAACCTTGGCTACATTCTTACTTTTTGCCATGTGTTCTATTTCTTCTCTGCTTAATCCAACCTTTATTTTCCCATCCATGATTCCTATTGTAGCTGGAACCCCTCCATTTTCCCTAATTATTTCTTCTACTTTTAAAGCCGTTTCTACATTTTGTGGATATGGCATGCCATGGGAAATAATAGTTGATTCTAGGGCCACAACGGGTTTATTTTCTTTTAAAGCTTTATCCACCTCTGGATGTATCTCTAAATATTTTTTAAGCATCATTTCATCTCCTCACTTATCCCAGATTATTCATAGGGATTTTCAAACTCCCTATGAATAATCTGGAATCATCATCTCTTTTATTTTTTTTATGGATATGTTTGGATTTATGGTATTTTCATGACTCAGTGCAATTATTGACGCAGCCATGGCAAAGCTAGCACTATCATATATCTTAAAATCATTAAGATAGCTGTATACAAGTCCTGCAATAAATGCATCCCCTGCTCCCGTTGCATTAATCATTTTAATTTTTTGTGGTGGAAGATATCCTGTATTCTCCCTGTCACCATAGTATACTCCATCCTTCCCCAAACTAATAAATACTCTTTTAACTCCTGAATCCAAAAAATATTTTATGGCCTTTTCTACATCTCCATTGTTATTAATCTTTATGCCAGTTAATTCTTCAGCTTCAATTCTATTTGGCTTTATGGTATGAAATGCTCCAATAAAATCCTTTACTTTTCTTCCCTTTACAGTGGATACTGTATCTAAGAAAAAATCTACTTCCTTAAAGTTTGTAACTAAATATTCTATAACTTCCTTCTTAATATTTGTATCAACGACTACGCATCTAGAATTTTTAACAACATATGATTTTTTTCTAATAAAATCGATATTTATTTCGTCAATAATATCCATATGGGATATGGCAACCTTCATATCTCCATTTTCATCTAATACCGACAAATATGTTGAAGAAGGCATGTTTTTCATTGTCAGGGAATTCTCCATATCAACTCCCGACAGCTTGCACTCATCTAATATCTTTCTACCGTACAAATCATCGCCTATAGCGGTTATAAGCTTTGTAGATATATCCATCTTTGCAAGGTTTTCAGATATATTTCTACCTACCCCACCAAGGGAAATCTTGACTTTACCAGGATTTGAATCTCCCATATTAAGTACACCAGTAGGAAACCCTACTAAGTCAATATTTGCTCCTCCAATGACTGTAACATAATCCTTTTCCTTTAATATATATCCTTTTCCCTTAATATAACCTTTTTTCATAAGATTTGTTATATGGACAGCTACAGAGGAACGAGCAATCCCTAAGGTATCAGCAATCTCTTGTTGAGAAACCATCGGATTATTACCTATTAAATTTAATATCTCCTTTTCTCTACTGGTCAAATTACTCACCTATCTCCAATTAAACTTTTGTTTATATTCTAAACCTATGTTTATAATACTATTATTTTATCATTCCGTCAAGCCCCAAAATATTTCTACTCATATCCCCATTCATTTAGTTCTTTCTTCTATTTCCTTAAGCCTTTTCTTTAATTCATTGATCTCTTTTTCAAGCCAAAGATTCTCAAACTCCACTTGAAATACAGCTAGAAAGAGAAAAGTCATGATCAATTGACTAAAGGTCACAGCAGGCTTACCATCTACAAAGCTATACAGAAGAAATAATCCTCCTAATATAATAAAGGGCAATCCCAACTTTTTAATCACAACAAGCAGTTCTATTATTCCCTCTTTAGTTAATCTATTAAACCTTTTATAATTCATTATATTCCCTCCCCAAGTACATTATTGATTCTATAAAATTCTGAAAATTCCTCTTTCAACAATAGGAATACTATAAAGTTGCAAAAAATAAAATATCGTCGACCTTATATGGATATTCCTAACATAGGTCAACAACATTTATTAAAACAATCTTTTAATAATCCCATCGGGTATTTTGATTTTCCTTCTCTTTTGTATTTCAATAAATTCCTTATTTATTTCTTTTTTTAGTAATTCACTATTATATCCAAACTCTTTAGTCAATATTTCTATGGCCTGCTTTGCGGCTTTAACCTTCCACCTAGTAAGGGAAGGAAAATATGTTAATAGAAAAGCACAAAACCTGCCTCCATCCCTTTCCTTATATGCTCCATAGTGACAATCCTCTAAATCTATTCCATAGATTTTATCACTGACAATGAAATTCCTAAAATTTATATCTTCAAAAATATATCCTTTTCCTATAGTTTCCTTTGTGAGACTATAGAATTTTTGAAGCCATGTAAATAATTCAAAAAAGGCTTCATAGTTTTTTTCATTACCTATATTTTCACCTTGATTATTTTCCAAATCAACAAGTGTATCTAAGAAAGTATCCCCGTCTATATATTCCAATAGTATATAATCAGCACCTTCAAAATAAATTTTCGGAACACTTAAGCCATTTTCAAGAGATACCCTCAAAAGAAAGGTTTCCTTTGATTTATTTTCATTAGAATTAATATATTTCTTTAACACACTAGGTATCACCAGTCCATTTGATTTCCTTAGTTCTACTAGATACACTTCATTTTTTCTACTTTGAAATTTCCTTTTTATTATATATGAATCTATATCCTTAGGCATAATAATCTCATCTTTACTTAGCATCTTCCTTACCTATTTCAATCCTAATTTTTGAGCCTCTCTCATAGCCATCAAGCTCACTAACTATTCCCTGTATAGTATTTGATAGTATGCTTTGCACAAAGGGTACAATATCAATTTTTTTATCATTAATAAATAGGCTCACATTGCTTTCTGACAGTATACAATCGCTTCGCTTTGCTTCCCCTTTAAGAATCTTAATACCTAGGGTTCTACAATCATAACCACAAGCACTACAACATTTAGACTCAAAATCGGGAAGCTTGACAAATACTTTTTCCTCAATCGTATCAACCAATTCATCCAGATTGTCCAAACTATTTATTACGGGTATACCCTTGTAGGAATCAATATCATTGGAAATTCTACCTGATATAGCAAAAACACTTTCATCTAATTTTTCCTCTATTTCATCTATGCTTTTTGCAGTAAGAATTTTGGGTAAATTATAGTCAGTAACTCCTTCTAATACCACATATTCCTGATCATAAAAGCTCAGCATCTTTTCTACAGAAATTTTCTTTGGGAAAAGAACATCGGTTTCAAAATATCCTCTAGCTGTTACAAGCTCTGCTCCAGCCATCCTATGCCTATATGTGTTACTGCCTACCATATCTATGGCAAAGTCTTCGTAGTGTATTTCCTTTACCGACCCAACTGAATATTTTCTCATTTTTAATTCCCTAATTATATTTTCTATAGTAGTTGTTTTCCCAGAACCTGTAAATCCAAACACTGAAAATACTTTCATCTTTTCATCCCCTTTTTTACTTTTGCCTTTATAGGGTCACATATAAATAAGCTATAAAGGCCGATGTCATTATACTGGCTATGGATATTAAGTAATCCCTTTTATTCATCTTTAGTCTTATATAGCTGGTTCTTTTATTAAAAGCTCGAAAACCCCTACATTCCATAGCTATAGAAAGCTTCTTAGATTTTACAATTGCTCCTGCAACTACAGGTATAAATATATGGGAATAGAGTTTTATTTTTTCATTTATTGATAGCTTATCCATATCTATTCCTCTAAGTTGAATTGCTATAAGGGTATCTTCAAGTTCTTCCCTTAGTAAGGGTAAAAACCGTATGGCTATGGATACCATAAAGGCAATTTCATAGGGTATCTTCCACTCAACAAGACCTTGAAGTATCTCCCGGGATGTAGAAGTCATGAGTATAGCTGCAGATATCAATATAATGGATATTCGAAGAAGAAATTCTAAGGCCCTAAAGATTCCCATATCCGTCAATAAAGTAAATCTTCCTAGGGCTAGTATTGGAGTCCCACCCTTTATAAATAAACTTTGAATAATGATCATAGCAATGAATACACCTAAAATTTTTCTTAATTTCTTAAATACTATAAAAACCTCACTCTTTAAAATCTGGCTGACCACAAGGGATATTCCAAATATCAATATTAGATACTTCAAGTCCCCTATAAGCACGGATAACGATGATATGGATATGACAATGATTAACTTAGTTCTGGGATCCAGTAGTTTATCTTCCATCATCAATTATTTCACCTCTTGCCATTTCAATTCTTCGTGTGGCATGTGATTTTACAAAATCAAAATCATGGCTAATGATTATCATACCTACTCCATCACCTATAAGCTCCATAAGATATTTAGAAAGCTTTTCCTTTCTAATTTTATCTAGTCCAGTTGTAGGCTCATCAAGTATCAAAAATTTAGGTTTATTCATAAGTATTGCTGCCAAAGCTAATCTTTGCTTTTCACCATAACTCAAATTAAAGGTAACATCATGTCTTTTCGGGCTTAGATCAAAGAAATCCAAAAGTTTTTCCATTTTATCATAGGACTGATGGATGTCTCTTCCCTTAAGCTTATCCACAAATAGCAGCTCTTCAGTGACTGTTGAGGTAAAAAGCTGACGGCTAGGATTTTGAAACAAATATCCTATTTTATTGCCAATTTGTCCTAGATTTAATTTTCTTGTGTTATTGCCACAAATAAAAACATCTCCATCCATGGGTTTTAATATTCCTGCCAACAACTTCCCTAGAGTCGTCTTTCCTCCTCCATTGTGTCCAGTTATAGCTGTAATATCCTCTTTAAATATATTTAAGGAAATGTCGTTAATAACTTTTTTTCTTCTTGGATATCCGAAGACAATATTCTTTGCATCAATATAAGTCATCTACTACAATTCTCCTTTAAATTCATTTAATTTTCCGTTTTTTAATAAAATCACTCTATCTGCCACATCTAGGTTATTAAAATCATGTTCTATCATTACTATGGTTTTTCCATCATCCTTCAATCTTCTTATAACCCTTTTTATTATTCCTTTTCCCCTATCATCTATTTGTGCCATGGCTTCATCGAAAACTAAAATATTGGGTTCTAGGCTCAATACTCCTGCAAGGGCGATGAGTTGCTTCTCTCCTCCTGAAAGATTATTAGGATTATGGTACCTATATTTCTCCATTCCCGTAAGCTTTAGAACCTCATCAATCCTTACTGCAATCTCTTCCCTTGGAATACAGAGATTCTCTGGCCCAAAGGCAATCTCATCCTCAACAGTGGGAGAAAACAATTGGGTATCAGGGTCTTGAAAAACTACACCAATTATGGTTGCAAGCTTTGCCATATTCATATCCCTAACATTTTCTCCAAAAATTTTAACATTCCCCTGTAGATTCCCTTTGAATGTATTTGGAATGATACCGTTTAATGTGTAGCATAATGTGCTTTTACCATTGCCACTTAATCCCACTATAGCTAGAACTTCTCCCCTTTGTATATTAAGATTAATGCCATTAAGTATGTAGTCACTTTGTCCCTTATATTTAAAGTAAAGATTATCTATTTCAATAGCGGGTATCACTTAACATCTGCCTCCACTGCAAACTTGCACCAATGTTGACTAATTTTATCCTTGCTTATAATCATTTGATAGGGTCCCTTTCCACCATCTTCCCTATTCCCTATGGATTTACCTTCTCTCATATAAGCTAAATACACATTATCGTCCTCAAGTATTTTATCAATTTCAACTGCAACCGTATAACCATCAATAGCTGTTACAACCAAAGTAGATTTTTCCTTAATGTCTACACCATACTTTTCAAATAAGTTCTTAAGTGGAACCCCAGTATAAGTATAACGGATAGGCTCTTTTCCATTTGTCTTAAGATTTGCACTGAATTCCGTTTCTCCAAGTGTTCTTATTTCCTTCATATTTAGTTTTGCTATCTCCTTACCATTTTCCTTAATAACAAACTCAGCGTTTTCCTGCAATTCCTTTTTAACTTCTACGGTTTTTAGATTCATATATGCTGTACTGCCAACTATTACAGCTAAAATTATAATTACCAAGGTTATTTTTCTATTCATCATTCCCCGCCTCCCTCAAGATCAAAATAAGGTACAGTCATATCTTCATATCTGAACATTCCATGGGTTCCTCCCTTGGGTGTGGAGTGCATTCCATGGTCAGAGGTTATTATTATCCTCCCATTCCACCTAGTAGATAATTCTCTCACATATTCATCAACTATTTTTAGGGTATCCATTGTTTCCTTTGCAAAGTCCCCCTTTTCATGGCCCATATCGTCTATACTGTGAAAATGAACTAATGCTAAATCAAGCTCTTCCTTCAATTCCTTTAATGAAGTCTCAAATACTTCGTCGTCCTTTGTTCCGTTTTTATTTCTATCGATATTTAAAATTGGTTCTATTTCCGTATTTAAAATCTTTATATCCGCTTCAATAAGTACTGCTTTCTTATCCTTCTTCTGTGCAAACCCGAATATGGATTCTGTTTTCAGCTCCTTATACTTTCTATCATATACTCCATTTATATTTGGAGGTTGTCCAGTGATCATTGCGGCAAACCCTGCATTTGTAACTGGCTTAAATACCGTTGTTGCCATCTTAGGCTTCTCTAGGCTTCCCATAAAGGGGATGTAGCCCTTTGATAAAGCATATTCATATTGATGGTACCCAAAACCGTCTAAGAAAAGTATTAAAACCTTTTCCCCATTTTCAATATAATGTAGGGCATCATAATAGGTATTCATTATACTATCCGCTGGTATCTCAGTCATGATACCCTTTATGCCATGAATTTGTTTTCTATTATCTGGATCAATATAATGAATCCTATTACCAATTAATTCAAGGTATCCTTCACTATCAATCCTTTCATAAGCACCGTTTTCTCCCATCATTAAAAATGGCCCCTCATTTGAATTGACAATTTCTTTTATTGGAAGCAGTTTTTTCTGCTTATATAGTCTTACATCATATTCTCTTCCGCCTTCGGCTTTAGTTGACTTGCCATCAAAGTATGGATATAAAGTAAGCTCTTTAAGATATAACTGTCCCGGAGTAATATTTATAAGATTTTCTCTTGTGGTAATGACATTGAACCCATAATCCCAAGAATTATCCTTTGAAACAACTACTATTTCTTTCATTCCCTTTATTCTACTGTTAATTGGATGATTTTCTGTTATAGATTCCCAACCATTTTTATCAGAAAACTTCAGGTAACAATCATCCATATTTTTACTTGCTATTTGGGCAAATAAACCATCCTCACCCACCAAAAGTATATCGTAGCTTTTAGCAGCAGGCTTTGCCATATATATAAGCTCCTTAAGGGGAATAAGCCTTTGATTTAAAGCCTCTTCCTTTGCCCCTGTGGATTTGAAATCCGCTACTGAAACCACCTCGTTTACATCCCCTATTACGGCAAGCCCAGGAATATATGTAGATACTTCTTCTAAGCTAGGTGTTGTCATTCTTCCAATTAAAGCCCCTAATATCAAGGAAGCCGCACCTATGATTAGCAGCATCGTAAAAGGAATAGATGGTTTTAAATTTTTATTCATGGGTCTACCTCCCTATCCTTCTATTTCCAACAAATTAAATTTTCCAAGTCCCTTAATAATGTTGTAGGCAATTATACCTCCAATTCCCCCCGATAGTGCTGCACTGCTTAATGACAATATTAAAGGAATAAGTGGAAGTCTAAAAAAAACTATGTTTGACAAAAAGGTTCCACTAATGTTGGCAGCTATTCCAGCTAGAAAGCAGTCTAATATTCTATTTCCTTTACCTCTTATAATAAATAGTAAGATATCTACCATAAAGCCCGGTAATGTATAGGTTGCTATACTCAATATTCCATGGGTACCATAAAGCCCAGTTACTATTATCATTATGGCTTGAACAAATGCTATCAAAGTGGCACTGCCTCTTTTCCCTACAAGCCCAGCCCCAAGTACTATCCACATCATGTAAAATCCTCCGGCAATGGCTCCTCCAGGTATATATAATGGTCCCGTTATAATATGAGCCAGTGGTACAACCACTGGCTTTGTTGCTATTCCTAATGCCGCCATCATAGCTATTATGATGAGTTCAAATACAGAGAAACCACTAAGAAATTTACCCATAGTTTTTATCTCCTCTATTATTTAATAACTTTTATTTTAGCGACTCCCTTTATCCACCAATTTGAACCTTTACCGTTAATAACTAATTGAACCCTATTATCCTCTTTTAGCGCTTCCCCATCTACCATTACCCCTAGAATAGTACCTTCACTAATTACTAAATCCTTTGTTAATTCCTTACCATATCCATCTACAGCTTCAACTGTAACTGAATTATATTCTCCAGCCCCTAATTGCTCTAGTACTTCCTTAAGTCCATATCCCTTCCATGTTTGTTCCTTTTCACTTCCATCTTTTTTCTTCATCGTAGCTTTAATCTCTTTGACTCCAATTTCCTCTGCATCTAGATCGGTAAAGCTTATTGCTTCATCCTTAATGCCTGCTACACTTATAGTCCACACCGCTTCCTGAGTCGTAGCATTCTCCTCCACCTTACATCCTACAAAAACAGTTAACATTAAAGCTAGAATTAAAACAAAACCCATTATTTTTTTCATTTTCATCTTAAGTCCCCCTAATTATAGAATATGATCTATTTCTTAGCTTCTATTTTAATAATTCCTTTTATTTTAGTATTTTTAGGCATTCCCTCAAACATTAAAGTAAATCCACCCTTATTTCTTGGATATACTAACCCCTTTTCTATATGGTCAGCGGATATTTCAGTCTCATATCCATCCTCAGCTATACATAAATACTTGTCTCCACTATTAAGTCCTGCTTCTTTAAATAGGCTTTTTAGTGATACTCCTTTTTTATCTTCAACTGCTTTGTTTTCAAATGCATTTAATGCTTGAGTCAGTGAAACATATATAGTATCTCCATATGTTAAAAGGAGAATATTTTTTACATGCATTCCCTTGGGAAGCTCCGGTGATAGAAATAAGGGAATATCTTTACCAGTTACTTTAATATATCCAGACTTTAATACCTCTATGTCTTCATGCTTTTCTAATCCATCTACAGCCTTTAAGGATGCTCCTTTTTTATCAGTAACCCCACTGAATGCATTAAATAAGTCAACCACTTTTATAGCTTTGTCCGTACTTTCATAATAGGTATAATCCTCTTGCTGTAAACTAGAAGCTGCTGTCTCTATAAATACTATCTTATTTATAGTACTTTGTTCTTCCTCAAGAAGCTCGATTCCAACAAGATTTTTTACCCAATACATGGATCTTTCATCGGGTATAGCCGACATTAATGGTAAGGCTTTTTCATCTAAGGGTTTATCCTCCACTTCATAGGCTAAAACCACATCTCTTTTTTGGAGTATTTCCTTAGGAACTACTATGGAATAACTATCACCAGCTATAAACCGAATGCCCCCATAATTTTTTTGAGAGGCTCCATAAAGCTCCAGCAACCCCTCAAGAGAAATCCCCGTTACCTTTTTCTTTTTGATTTCTCCACTCGATGTGATAGACTCCATTTCCTCTATTACTGGGGCTAGCTCCTTGAGTTTTTCAACGCTTATCTTCTTATCTCCATCCTTAAATCCTTTAATAGATATTTCTACTACTTCCTTCATTTCATTATTTTGATTACCTTCACTGGTTTTTATGGCCTTATTAGTGCATGATACGGAAAATATTAGTAAAAGAATGAGCGTAAGTAGTCCCACTTTTTTTATCAAATTATTCATTTATTACTCCCCCTGATCCTTTGATAATTATCCATACAAAGATTAACCCCTTTAATAACGGTCTCACTGGTAATTGTTGCCCCAGTTATAGCCACAATTTCTTTTTCTTCTTTACTAGACATTTTTACCATCCTTAGTGGAGTAGCCACAGACTTTTCTTTAAATCTCTCTAAAAACCATTCTTCAGTTAACAAGCCTCCATAATCCTTAGATTCCCTATGTTCTAAGACTTGTATATGTCTAATTTTTTCTGTTTTACAATTAATTGTAACCATAATCTTTATTTCATCCACATATCCTTTTACTTTAACCAATTGAATTAATTCTTCGGTTTTGTCATCTATTACTTTATAAACCCCATAAACATTCTTATTCTCATATTCGTCCAAATTTTTTACTGTCTGATTTTCTTTAGTTACTGCTTGTACATCTTTATCTATCTTTGCACCACAAGATGATAGTAAAATAGTAATCATGAAACAAATAATTAGTTTAATTCTTATGACATCTCCTCCTCTTTAATCTACCAATGGTAGTTACAGCTATTGGTAGTTCTAAGTTTTCAAGTGATTCTCCGATGAAAAAGAATTTCTTAAAGCCATTAATAGATAGACAAAAAATAAATACAACTACTATCCCTTGATGGAAGAAGTTGTATTATGATCTCTTCTTTGAAACATTAAACCCAAATATTCACATTCTCCTTTCCACCCTGGGAGGCATAGCCGTTTCCAGTTACACCCTATTGGCTTATCAGCCCTAAGTATGAAACCCTATAGGCCAAACAGCTCGGAGAAATATTCCATTTGAGTATAATATTACATTATTGTTAGTATAATGTCAATGTAAATGTTAACTTTATGTTAATGATTTGAATTTTTTTTCATTTAATCAATTTATAACAAAATTTTCATGCAATCATAATATATATTATATTAAATATAATTATAACAATAGAGCAAATTGCATAATTACCTTCTGCAAAAACTATCTACTATATATAGTTAAAAAACCTTAAGAACTATAACATCAAATATGCTTATATCTTAAGCAATTAAATATAGGATGATATTCGCATATCAGGCTTAGCCAAGTAAGAGTTATGCAATTTCCTCAATATATTAATTTCCAATAAAAATTTATAACTGTTTTCATTACTGAAAAATAGAATAATAGTAGGAAGGTATTAAAAAAAACATCAAAAAGAAAGAAGGTATGCTTGAATGGATAATGTCATAATCAAACCTTCCAGTGGTGGTTTTTTAGTTATTAATCTTACTAAAGTTAATAAGTATGGATTTGAAAAGGCACATACCCATATAAAAAGTAAAATGGTGGCTAGAACTATAAAAACCAACGTAATGTATAACCGATTTCCTAAGACTCGAAATCAATATTTGCTTACAAGCCACATAAGAGTAAGTAACAATGAAAATTATATAAAAAAAATTGAACAATTACTATATACAAGAAAAAATAAGGGTAATCAAAAATATATAAATTGTCAAAAATAATAGATATAAAATCATTTAAGTGTATTTTCAATTTTATTTAGTATGTAAAAGCCTTTATCATTTAAAGTGTTTTGTCTATTGTATAGCATGTCAGTTCCATCAATTTGTCTAAATATACCACCGGCTTCTTCAACTATACATTGCATTGCAGCAGTATCCCATTCCTTTGTTAAACCATAGCGATAATAGACTTCGGCTTCTCCCCTTGCTATTAAGCACCCCTTTAGGGAGCTGCCTGCACTTTTAACTTCTGATATTTTAGAATGATTACGTTCAATAATATATTTCAATTTATCACTGGCATGGGATCTGCTCTTCATCACTCTTATATTTTCAATTTTATCTGAAACTGATATTTTCTTAATACTTGATTCTATTTGATAAAATGCACCTAAACCCTTTGCAGCATAATAAAGCTCCTTTGTAACTGGTATGTATATAACCCCAAGCACAACTCTATTTTTATATGCCAGTGCAATGTTAACAGTAAATTCTCCATTTTTCTTTACAAATTCCTTAGTACCATCTAAGGGATCAACTATAAAGCACCAATCATTATTTAATCTTAATAAATCATCCCTGCACTCCTCTGATAGAATGGCATGGTTTGAAAATTTACTACTGAGTCCATTAATTATTATTTCATTGGATGCCTTATCGGCTATTGTTATTGGAGATTCATCTTCTTTATACTCTACATCAAAGGGATTATTATAGATTTTCATTATAGCTTCTCCAGCACTAACAGCTAATTCTTTAGATATGTCTAGTTCTTTAACGAAATTCATATTATCATCCTTTCACAATGAAATTATACCTGAGGAAATTGCATAACACTTACTTGGGTAAGCCTAATATGCAAATATCATCCTTAATTTAATTACTTAAGATATAAGCATATTTTATGGTATAGCTTTAAGGATTTTAAAACTACATGTAGTAGATGTTTTTTTATATAAGGTAATTATGCAATTTGCTCACCTAACTATAATTTCAAATTACTATAGGGTTTAGATAGTATAGAGAGTTAAAGTTAAAGTTTAACCATAACTTGAACTTCTCAATCTAGATTATTCAACTAATGTGTCATGTGTTAAAGCTTTACATTAATTTTACCATAATATTATGGAGGTCATAATCATGATGAGTGAAAAACTTTATTATCTAAATAACATGACTTTTTCAAACTCAACTATTTCACATATGACATTTGATGAAGTTTTCATCAATATATTAAACTTTATTGAAGCTGAACCCACGGCTAAATATAAATTAGCTATTGGGACAGATTCACAGGTCAAATCCTCAACCCACTTCATATCAGCCATCCATCTTCATAGAGTTGGCTTAGATGGTATAGGTAAGGGGGCATGGGGATGTATAAAGGAATATATAATTCCAAGGAGAGTAAATAGCCTTAGGGAAAAAATTTCAATAGAAACCTCTTTAACCCAAGAGCTACTATTTTTATTTGATTATAATCGGGTATCACAAATACTAGATATCCTAATCCCATATGTGGACAAAGGCGCAAATTTTTCACTGGAAGCCCATATTGATATAGGCAGAAAGGGTGCTACCAGGGAATTAATCAATGAAATGGTTGGCAGATTCTCAGGTATGGACGTAGAAACAAAGATTAAACCCGACTCCTATGCCGCATCCTCATATGCAGACAGATATACAAAATAAATATATATTTAGATTACATAACTCACACATGTATATGTTTTGTTAAATTTAGAATTTTATGATTAGGTTTATTATTAATTATAGATAAATCTCTATAAATTAAAAGGCTACCTAAAAACCTGAATTTCTTCGTCGTTGCCTAGGCCAAGAGATCGCAGCATATCTATATACGCTGCGATCTCTTGCCTTCAGCACGCCTCGAACTTTAGATTTTTAAGTAGCCTTATTCTATAAAAAAATATTAGCTTCCAATAATTCTAAATCCTTCTGGTAGTGGATCTTCCGGGTCTAATACTAATTGAGTGAAACCCATAATATGTGCAGTACCCGATACTTCAGTAAGAACTGCATCATAGTGTCCAACTTTTATTTCTTCGATTATTTTCCCTTCCATAACAGTATCAATAATACTATTATTTACTAGAATATCATCCTTTTTCATTTCTCCTGTATGATAGTGAAGTGCTACTCTACCGCCGGTTCCAGTACCCGTTGGAGATCTGTCGACTTGTCCATCGGCAAAAATACAAACATTCTTTGTTAAAACTTTATCCCCATCCCTTTCTGGCTTTTCAAAGAAAATTGTTCCATAAAGCCAGTTTACTCCCGATGTAGGATGATTAAATTCCATCATTTCCATTACCCTGTGCTTAATTTCCATACCAACCTTAACCAATTGCTCCGTATATTCAGGAATTACTTTTAATCCAACTTTAGCTGCATCAAGATATACGTAAAATGCTCCACAATAAACAACATCTGCTATTATATCACCTATGCCCTCTACATTGACTTTAATATTTTCAGCATAAACAAAGCAAGGGACATTTTGAAATCTTACTCTTTCAACCTCTCCATTTTTCACATCGGCATATGCAGTAATTCTTCCCGCAGGAGCATCGATTTTTACAATGTTTTGTCCTTCCTTGGCTACGATCATTCCAGTCTGGATAGCGACCTTTGTAACGGCAATTATTCCATGGCCACACATGGAACTAAGTCCCTCATTATGGGTAAACAATACACCAAAATCTCCATCTTCAGTAACGGCATCAACTAGGATACAACCATACATGCCACTGTGTCCCCTTGGTTCAAGCATCATTAGCTTTCTTAAGTTATCATAATTTTTTAGCATATAATCTCTTTTTTCAAGGATTGTATTTCCTATAATAGGAGGTAGTCCAGAAGTAACTATTCTTAGTGGTTCTCCTCCAGTATGAGCATCGATACAATCAATTCTATTTTTAAAATGCATCATCTTCAAAACACCCCTTAATTTAAGCCCCTATTATTCATAGAAAATTTAAAACTCTGCTACGTCCTTTTGTTTCTAAGACATTTATCAAATCCTCCACATAGCGTCTAGGTATGCCTTCGAGCTTGATGGACGTCTTAGGAATCAAAACTACTTTCATCCTCTCAAACATTCCATGAATAATTTCGGTTAAAGTATTATTTTTTGCCCTGCATTATTTTCTTGTGCTTTATTATAAATTAATTTAGCAACTACAACATCAAATAAAGCCATACCTACGGATTTATAAAATATGGTTTTATTTGTGATTTCCTTTTTATTTATTAAAAAACTACCCACAGTCTGAATTTGGTCGTCCCTGAGCAAGTTATTACCTAGGGGAAACTTCAAATCTCCAGATTCTTCCTTTGCAAATTCAGTGTCTATGTATACCTCATCTACTAAAGAGAATAATGCGTCGGGATACTCTCTCATATTAGGCTTATAGGAACCTATCCCAATAAAGGTCTTTCCCTTTAGAAGCTCTGGAGCATCAGGTAATACAGGCTTGTCGGATGTTGTGGTCGTGATAACAACCTCTGATTCCTTTAGTAAAGACTCAATTGAATCAGAGATTTCTATACTTACATCTGGAAGCAATCCCTGTAGTTCATCTACAAAGAATCTAAGCTTTTCTGGGAAGATATCAAAAATATTTATCTTTTCAATTTTTCTTGACTTGCATACAAATAGTAGTTGATAAAATCCTTGTACTCCAGCACCTACCAAACCCACCGTTTTTGCAGTTTTAGGAGCAAAATGTCTTACTCCAACTCCTCCTACAGCTCCAGTTCTAAGTGCAGTTAGTATCTTTCCATCCATCAATCCCAACGGCTGACCAGTCTCATGATCATTTAAAAGCATCAAACCATCTATCACAGGCTTATTTTTGCTTCTATTTTGCGGAAAAAGTGTAAGTATTTTTGTTCCAAACATATCATCTAGAAAACAGGGCATATATAGAAGTGTATTGTCCCCATGATTAACATGTATACGATTAGGCATGTCAAAGTTTTTACTTTCATAAATACGAAAGGATTCTTCGATCCCATCCATTATCTCATCATATGAAACTAAACCTAAGATGTCTTCCTTATTTAAATATATCACTTGCATCCCCCCTTTTAATAAAACTATTTACCGACTCGGTTTTAAAATCCATGGACCTCAATTCATTATGGTAGATTCAGCGTCCCATCCTTCGTTTACTAAAAGTTCCTTTGTATTTAAATGTTATTTATAATGTCCATAGCCTAATTATATTCTTTATTTTCAAAAAAGTCTATAAAATCCAAAGCTCGTGGCTATATCATGAGGTATCTAAAATCGAAAATAAATTCATTCATTCTCATCTTTCTAACAATATAAAAAGTCGATCTAGGCTAATACCACCACAGGTCGACTTTTTTTGTATTTTAGGCTTATTCAATACCTACTGCTTTATCTATATCAAATAAATATATATAGCTTTCCTTAACTATTTTCCCAGATATTCTTTCAAGTGCTTCCTTATATAGCTCCATCTGGGCTCTGTATCTTTCTACAATACCTTCAACATTACCATCAAATACATTTCCAGTTTTATAGTCAACTAGCACTAGCTCCCTATCTTCTTCAAAATAGCAGTCAATAATCCCCTGTATAAGAAGCTCTTCCGTGCAATCATCTAAATCTTCAATAACCTCAGAAGCCAATTTTTTTAAAATAAAAGGTGCTTCCCTATAAACATTATTAGACTGTAATATTCTATTCCCTATGCCGCTTTCAAAAAATTTAAGTATTTTTTTGGGGTCAACCACTTCAGCTTCCTCAGGGGTAAGTAATTCCTTTACAACCATTGAGTCTAACTGCTGTTCAATTTGAGAAATACTCCTTGTATCTTTTAAATCTAAATGCTGCATCACAAAATGTATAATAGTACCCTTTTCAGCCTTTGTAAACACCTTCTTCCCCTCTATAAATCTTGGACTTTTAACTAAAGAAGGTATTTTATATACTATATCTTCAATATTCTTTGCAGATGCCTTCTTGATATCACTAACAGCTAGCTTTGACGGTATTCCTACATCACATTTATGGGGATATTCCCATTTGAACCTCCCTTCTATAAGTTTTTCATATTTCCCATCATTTACAGGAGCAAACTTTTCAAGACTTTGTCTGTACTCCTTATTCATTTCAATTTTTTCAATTTCTTTATAATATATATCCCTTTTATTAACTAAGTTGATGGTCCATCTTGATTCTTCAAGCTCTTCAATCAAAGACCCGTCAAAAATACCATTTTGAGTTCCCCTTAAAAGCTCACCATCCCTATGTTTTACAAGGGTAGAACATATCCAATCTAAATAGGTTTGTCCTTTAACTAGGTTATAAAGGGCCGTACCCCTTAGCCATCTTTTTCTTTCCCTTTCAAATTCCTTTACAGACCCAATAAGTATTAATTTATCTATAGCTCTAGTTAAAGCAACATACAAAACTCTCATTTCCTCAGATAAATTCTCGACCTTCATCTTCCTTTTTATGGCCAATTGTGGAAGGGTCTGGCTATATACCCTTTTATCTATATCAATAAACTTTGGACCTAATCCCAAATCTTTATGCAGCAATATATCCTGCTGGATATCCTTTAGATTAAATCTTTTTCCCATACCACTGCATATAACTACGGGGAATTCAAGACCTTTGCTTTTATGTATACTCATTATTCTAACAACATTTTCATTTTCTCCTAGGATTTTAGCACTACCCATATCTCCTTTACTCTTAGTGAGCTTATCTATAAATCTTAGGAAAAGAAATAGACCATTAATGGCACTCTTTTCAAATTGACTTGCCCTATCTACCAATATCCTTAAATTGGCTTGTCTTTGCATACCTCCTGGCATAGCCCCAACATAATGATAATATCCAGTTTCTATAAGAAGCTTCCATATAAATTCATCTAACTTTAAATATCTTGCCTCAATAGACCATCTCTCCAAATTTTCCAGAAAAGCTTGTAGCTTTACCTTTAGTTCATTATCACTATTTGATACATAATTTTCGATGGCTTTATAATAGCTTCCCTCCATATAATTTAGCCTTAATCCAATTAATTCCTCTATTTCAAAGCCTCCTATTGGAGATCTCATAACGCTAAGCAGGGGTATATCCTGTCTTTTATTGTCTATGAGTCTAAGCAGATCTAGAAACATATTTATTTCAATGGTATCAAAATAGCCCGAATTATCGTCGGTATATACGGGAATACCTTCTTTAGTAAATACCTCCATAAATACTGGAGCCCACATTTTAGGAGACCTTAACAATATAACTATGTCCTTATACTCAATATTCTTGTATTCTTTTTTCTTTGCATTATAGGTCTTTTTACCAATTAGCTCCTTTATTCTACTTGCGACATACCGTGCTTCTCCTTCTATACTAGACATTTCCTCTAGTTCTTCAGGAACTTCCTCTGTGGATTCGATTAGATTTTCTATAATATTTAATTCTATGTTCGTATCCTCGATATCTTCAAAGTCTAGCCCTTTATATAAATAAACATCCTCTGAATAATCAATTTCTCCTAGATTCTTGGACATAATATTTTTAAACAAATAATTTATTCCATCCAGAATCTGGGGTCTAGTCCTGAAGTTTTGAGATAAATCTATTCTTTGGTTAAGCCCCTTGCCTTCCTTCCCATAGCTTTCATATTTCCCAATAAAAAGGGAAGGGTCTGCCAATCTAAATCTATATATACTTTGTTTAACATCACCGACCATAAATAGATTGTTCTCACCCTTTATACACTCTAAAATCGTTTCCTGCACAATATTACTATCTTGATATTCATCAACAAATATATGTTCAAATTTTTTCCCATATTCCCCTTGAACTTCATCATCTTGTAAAATATCCAAAGCATAGTGTTCTAAGTCATTAAAATCCAAGATTCCCTTATCAAGCTTTTTTTCACTATATTTCTCACCAAATTTAATCACTAAGTTCCCTAAGTATTTCATAGTGGGATAAATCTTATTAATTTCATATAAGTATTCATCAAAGCTCTTAATTAATAGCTTCTCATTTATAGATTTAAGACTTTCCTTATACTTATCTCTCAATTGTTTAACTTCTTTTTGTATATTTTCGTCTACCTCTTGCTTTCTATCACCTCTTATTGTTTTAAGCTTTGAATGCTTTATATCCTTAACCCTTATATAAAATCCTTCAACGCCGGTATTTAAGCTTGTAATAACTCTAGATAAATTTTCCCTGTCATCCAGGAGCGCTTCTGTATACTCCTTTGGTCCACTGGGTCTATTACAAAGCTTAATAGCCTCTGTTATAGCATCCATACCTCCTTGAAGCTCAATTCCAAGACTATCCTTTATAGTTTGAATCCACGAACTCTTTTCAAACTCTTCCATAGATATATTAAACTTTTCTATATTTGATTCAAGCCATTCTTGAGGATAGGGCTTACTTTGAATAAATCCATAAATCTTGAGTATTAATTCTTGAAGCTTAATATCTTCTCTATTACTTCCAAAGCCTTCTACTAATTGTATAAAGTATTCCTTTGCCTCTTTATATTCTTCTTCAAGAAGCTCCTCTAGTGCTTCCTGAATTAAAATACTGGTCTCAGTCATATCCCCTATTCTAAAGGAGGGGTCTATATCTACTAAATGAAAATTTTTTCTTACAACATCAATACAAAAAGAGTGTAGAGTCGTGATATAGGACCTTCCTAGTAATGTGATTTGTCTTCTCAAGTGTTCTTCATATTCAGAACCCTTTTCTATCTCTTTAACGATGGCATCAAGTATCCTCTCCCTCATTTCTCCTGCAGCAGCATTGGTAAAGGTTACTATTAACAATCTATTTATATCAATCATATCCTCTGTAATAAGCTTTACAATTCTTTCAACCAAAACAGCTGTTTTCCCGGAACCTGCAGCGGCTGATACCAGAAGATTTTTCCCTCTGACTTTTATGGCTTTTTCTTGGTCCTTTGTCCATTTAGGCATCCCTATCACCTCTATCCTCGCCCTCTATTTTTCTCAAAACCTCTTCATCCCTTAGCTTTCTTATGACCCTAAAATCATTATTTTGAAGATTCCTGTCAAACTGACATATGGAGCCATATTGACAGTAACTACAGGAAATATTATTGTCAATCTTGCAGGGCTCTATATTAACATTTCCCCTAAGTATCTCTCCTGCTATTTCGACAACAAGGTTTCTAACATGTTTTATGAGGCTGTAAAGCTTTTCTTCCTCTAGCACCGATGAGCTTTTACTAAAGTCTCCATCCTTCTTTAAATTAGCGGGAATAACCAAGGATTGCTTGGCATTTTCTATATCTTTATCCATAGCCTTTGCTATCTTAATATCCTTAGCAAGAATACCATCTAGCCTAAGTTTTTTCATTATTTCCTTTTCAATTACTTCTACATCATTTTCATTGGATTCTATCATGGGATCATCTAATTTAAAGTAAAACACTCCACCGGGATGGGCAGCATCCATTTTCAACTTATCCTTATTTTCAAGTACCGCATCAAGATAAACGATAAGCTGTATTTGCAGCCCATAATATACATCGGACAAGCTGAACCTCTTATTTCCAGATTTATAATCTATTATTTTTACATAGCTTCCATCTTCGTTTTTAAGCAGGTCTATCCTATCGATTCTACCCTCTAGCTTAATCTCTTCACCGTCTGGAAGCTCAATAATAATAGGGGGTATCATGCTGAAAGCCCCTTCTCCAAATTCAAGCTCATATAGGGAAGGAATGAAGTCTCCCCTCTTAACATGTTCAGTTAATGTCCACGCAGCTCTTTTACTCACTCTTTTCAATTTATTTACAAGATATTTATATCTATAGGTGCTTTCAAGTATATTGTAACTAAAGTTTGGGGCTATATCATCTATAATGCTTTCCACAATTTCATCACATTTCCTTTTATCTATCTCTTTCCAGTTCAAATTTTCAAAGGACAGCTTCTTTGAGAAATTTTCCATGGATTCATGGAAGAGTTTTCCTATATCCGGTATATTTATCTTGTATTCCTTTCTTTCTCGGGGCTTAAGACCATAATTTATAAAGTGGGCAAAGGGACAATTCACGAACTTCTCCAGTCTTGAAATACTAGATTTCAAAGGAGCATTATAAAGATTTCTTGCCCTTTCCTCTCCAATATAACCCTCTTGATTATTATGAAACAGTCCTTCTATCATCATGGTACGCCTCTTATCCCATTCTTCATTTCTATAATACCACTGGTAGACCTCATCCCATAGCTCAGATACAGGATTCTCATCTATCTTAAGTCTTAGATTCTCTATCATATACTTAAATGTGGGAATAGGTACAGAAACCAGACTAAGCTGTCTTTCCTCGTCTAGCCCTACATCCCCCTTTACTATATCACTTTTTGTTTTTAGTCTAGGATAAATCTTCTTGATTTTATCCATTAAAATAGAAGGCCTTAAGGCTTTTCCCTCACTATCCGATAAAGGATAGCTCATCCATAAATATTCAGTGGGCTTTGCTAGGGATGTATAGATAGCAAATTCTTCCTCCTTAAGTCTGGTTTCACTATCGGATAGAAGTCGTATGCCCTTCTCTTTAATCAATAGCTTTTCCTCATCCATTAGTAGACCATCATCCCCCTGTGCAGATGGCAAAATCCCATCATTTACACCTACAACAAAAAGGGCCTTTATATTGTGACTCCTAGATCTATCAAGATTTCCAACTAGAACCTGATCTATTGTTGGTGGTATAATACCTACTTTATACTGGGAAAAACCAGCCTCTAGAGTTCTCTTGTATTCCTTTAGATTTACCTCCATATCACCTAATATCTCGACCAACTGATTTAGTACTTCCATGATTATATTCCATATCTGGGCATATTCGTTTACGTATTCTAACCTATTCTTTTCCCTCAGCACTTCTATCCATAAATCGAGTTTCTCTTCAATACCTAAAAGGACTAAAAACTCAAATAAATATTCACTAAATTCAGATACTGATCTTTTTCCCTTTAATTTATCTTTTATGGTCATGAAGGGAGTTATGAACTTTTTACGTATTTCATCGATTTCATTTAACTCCTCTGGATCTACATCCTTGTATTCAAAATCATTAAACCATCTGTTACCCTCAATACCATACCTGAGTACAAAGTTTTCAAGTTTCTCTGCTTCCTCCTTATTCAATGCACAAAAACCGGTCTTCACAAATCTGAAAATATCATCATATCTATAATTCCTGCTGAGTATATCTATGGCCGATAATATGAGCTTAACTATTGGATTATTCATTATACTTCTTTTTTCATCTATAAAAAATGGAATTCCATACTCGGCAAAAACCCTTTTTATCGTTAGTCCATAGGTTTCCATGGAACCATTTACCAAAGCAATATCCTTCCATCTATAACCCTTATCCCTTACTAATGAAATTATTTTACAAGCGGTATATTCGATTTCTGTATATTGATTTGTACCGGAAAAAATCTCAATACACTCCACTGCTTTATCGTATTTGTTATAGGGGAAGCCATAGACTTCTCTCTCAAGGTGTTTAAGCTCTGGGGGCTTAATTGCTTCTTGTTTTAATATGGTTTGAGTCTCTTTTATTCCATGGCTGTGGGCCATTTCTCTAATCTTGCCAAAGGTTTCATCGGTTGGAGTGAACAAGCCTTTATCCTTGGCTTTTATATCATCGTTCCTGGTCAAGGCTATATTTACCTTTTCTGTTTTAAGAAATAGCTTTTCCAATACCCTATATTCCTGAACTGTAAAACCACTAAATCCATCTATCCAAACCTCAGCTCCATCTAAGAATTTGGCTTCATCAATCTTATCAATAAGCATACTGAGTTTATCTTCTTCATCGGTATACCTTCCATCCATATATTCATTGAATTTCTCATACATCAAACTAATATCCTTAAGCTTTCTTGTAAGCATACTTTCCTCTTCAAAGGATTCAAGGACTTCCTTAAGCACCTCGGGATATATGTCATTTCTTTTGAATTCAGTAATCAGACCACAAAAATTTGACAAAAATCCTTCCTGCTTGCTCGCCTTGCGATAAACCTCAAGTTCCCTAGAAAATTTGTCAAATAGTCTTTTCAATACCATTATCTTCCCAAGCTCATTTATATCTATCTTCTTTAATCCTCCTACTTCATCAAAAACCTTATGGGCAAGTCTATCAAAGCTTATAACCTCTACCCTCATTATCCCCGATAGCTCATTTGTAGTTATAAGATCATATTCTGTTTGCAAAGTAAATTGCTCTGGTACTAATAAAAAAAGCTTGTTTGCCTTCGCTTTTTGTAATTTATATTTTATTTCTTCAAATATCCTTTTAGTCTTTCCGCTCCCGGCTCTTCCTAATATATATCTTATTTTCATAAAATCACCCCATGAACAAAGACGACCAAAGTCGCTTTGTAGTTCTAAGTTCTATGTTCCAAGTGTGTCCGTCATTCTTTCGGGTATTTTTCTATTGTAAAATTCTAACCTACTAGCCTTCAACCTTCAACATCTATTTATAGAGCAAATTGCATAATTACTTTCCATAAGAACCCTCTACTACATTTAGTTTTAAAATCCCTAAAGCTATACCATCAAATATGCTTATATCTTAAGCAATTAAATCAAGGATGATATTCGTATATTAGGTTTAGCCAAGTAAGAGTTATGCAATTTCCTTTATATTTACGATTATATACAATTTCTATATTAATTCTACTAATCCTCTATGGTATTAATGGAATTTTTTTGTGAAGGAAAAAAACTTTTTATTTCTTTTTATCAGTTTTTGTCTGAAAATTACTTTAAATTCTGATTTTTCTTTGATAGAATAGTTAAATAATATAGTATTTCTATTAAAGATTATTTGTCAATCTGATTGGAAAACATATATAGAGAGTTTAGGGTAAATCTTGATTTATGCATATTAAAATATCCCATATTTCTGGGGATTTTGGATATTTATAAATTAAAGTTTTGACTGGAAGCTCTATATGATAAGGGGAGTGTTGAAATGAATCTAGACTTTATCAAAAAACAAGATCCTGAGGTTTATGAAAGCATAAAACTCGAAATGGAACGTCAATCTAATAAAATTGAAATGATAGCTTCAGAAAATTTTACTAGTAAAGCTGTTATGGAAGCCATGGGCTCTCAGCTTACTAATAAATATGCAGAAGGCTATCCTAGTAAAAGATACTATGGTGGATGTGAATATGTAGATATTACTGAAAATCTAGCTAGAGAAAGAATGAAGGAAATATTTGGTGCTGACCATGCAAACGTACAACCCCATTCTGGATCTCAGGCAAATATGGCAGTTTATTTCTCTGTTTTACAGCCCGGAGATAAGGTTTTAGGAATGGATTTGTCCCATGGTGGACATTTAACCCACGGTAGCCCAGTAAATTTTTCGGGCAAGCTATACGAAATTATTTCCTATGGTGTCAACGATGAAGGATACATAGATTATGATGAAGTAAGGGAGATAGCATTAAAGGAAAAACCACGGATGATAGTTGCAGGTGCAAGTGCATATTCTAGAACAATTGATTTTTCTAAATTCAGAGAAATTTGCGATGAGATAGATGCATATCTAATGGTTGATATGGCTCATATAGCTGGCTTAATAGCTGCTGATCTACATCCTAATCCAGTGCCCTATGCGGACTTTGTTACTACAACTACCCATAAAACCCTTAGGGGTCCTAGGGGTGGTGCAATCCTTTGTAAGGAAAAATATGCTAAGGCTATAGATAAAAGTATTTTCCCTGGAATACAGGGGGGCCCACTTATGCATATTATAGCTGCAAAGGCTGTATGCTTTAAGGAAGCAATGTCTCAAGAATTTAAGGATTATCAGAAACAAGTTATTAAAAATTCCAAGGCCCTAGCTAAAGCCCTTCAAGAAAGGAATTTCAATCTAGTTTCCGGGGGAACAGATAATCATTTACTTTTAATAGATCTTAGAAACAAAGGCATAACTGGTAAAGTTGCAGAACACCTGTTAGATGAAATAGGTATTACTGTAAATAAAAACACAGTACCAAATGAAACTGAAAGTCCCTTCGTTACTAGTGGTATAAGAATAGGTACTCCTGCCACCACCACTAGGGGCTTCGGAGAAGCTGAAATGATAGAAATAGCTGAAATTATCAACTGTGCCATAAAAAATAAAGATGGTGATTTGACTGAAGCTAAGGATAGAGTTAAATCACTTTGTGATAAATTCCCATTGTATTAAAATATATGGGCATGTCTTAAGGGCTAGTCCCCTTAATTTAGCCTAGGGTGTCTTAGAATGAAGTTCGTCATTCTAAGATACCCTAGGCTTTTTCTTTAAATTGATATAAGCTATAATTGTCATCAAAATTGATATCCCCACAAAACATCCAATAATCCTTGTGGATATATCTATAAAAAATTCAAGGGGAAGCATTTGAATTAATACATCGGTCTGAGGATTTAAAAGCCATAAATCATTTGTAAAAAATAGCTTATGGAAATAAGTAAAATATTTATGAAAATCTATTTTCACTAGAATAAATAATATTATCATTAATATTATTGGTACTATTCCCGCCCATAAAACAGCCCCATATATATCCCTTTTCCTATTTCTAGAATATAAAACTATAGTTATTAAAGCTGCAAATGTAAGTACTAAGCTAATATTTTTAACCCTATGTCCTTTAATAAATAGTTCCTTTACATCTACCATATGCTGCTTCTCTCGCTGTCCAAAGACCTCTGCCAGTTCTCCATTGATTACAGCCTTAATATCTAAATTATCTTCATCGTCTTTCATATATGATATTAATTTATTGGCTGTTCTATTAAGATCTTCAAGGCTCATTTTAGTTGCACTTGCAATATCATATTTTTTAAATTCCTCCATATACATATCTTCGTTATAGGAATAATATTGCAAAATAGTAAGTAATATAGCCAACGGTAAAAATATGGCAAATAACATCTTAGATAATTTAATAATCACTTTTCCTATATTCATGTACAATTACCCCTGCTCTTTTTTTCTTTTAGCTATCTTATTCTCATACATCATCTTATCAGCATTATTAATTGCTTCTAATATATGCTTGCTACCATTATACTCATCATATCCAATACTGAGTGTAAGCCTATGATTGAGTATGTCATTATTATCGTTCCACTCATTGAGATTCTTCTCTACTCTTTTTATATATTTTTCAGCATTTATTTTCCTACTGTCACATAAAGCCACTAAGAATTCATCTCCACCATATCTTACAGCCAAGTCGCTTTCTATAGTTGAGTTCTTTAAAAACTTAGCGACAACCTTCAATACCATATCCCCAATATTGTGTCCATAATTATCATTAACATATTTAAACTTATCTATATCAATAATTAAAATCATCATGTTTTTATGATTGTTTTTAACATCGTCGGCAATGCTTTGAATGTATTGATTAAAATAGTGCCTGTTATATAATCCCGTTAAAGAATCCTTTGTAGCCATTTCTTCCATTTCCCTATGGGCAAGCTGAAGTTCCTTAGTTCTTTCACCAACTATCTCTTCCATATTTTTATACATGTATTTTAATTCATATGACATTTTCTTTATTTCATATCCTAAAAGCTCCAGCTCGTCGTTTGTATTTATATCTAAATTTACATCAAAATCGCCTTTTCCAATGCCCTCAACAGCTTTTACTATTTTAATCATTGGTTTAGTAATATAAGATGAAATCATTATAACACTAATTATTAACACTAAGATAGTAATAATTCCCTCTATTATAAAAAGATTTCTGAAACCTATCAAGGGTCTTAGATGGTTGCTTTTTTTAATCTCCATAAATATAAATATTTTTTTGTTCCCAACGCATTTCAATCTTACTGGATACCATACTAATATGTTTTCTTTAGTAGTCCTTATACTTAATTTTTTCGATGAAATGATGTCCTTGGACATTTTAGTATAGTCTTTGCTAAGACTCTCTCCAGTATTTAAATCCCTTTTGCTCCCCCATTCTTTTTTCTCGTCGGGATGAAATAGATAGTACCCATTGGAATCTAAAATTATTGTATTATTATATCCATTGTCCAACTTAATTCTTTCAATATCATTAAATAAATACTCAATATTTAAATTTAAAATCAAAAAGCCTCTTAAATTATCATTTGTATATACCGGTGTAACATATCTGATTGTAGGCTTTACTGGAATTTCTATTTCTCCTTTTTCCCTGTTAAGATCAATATCGGAAATATATATTTCCCCTTTTTTTAACTTTAATGCTTCTTGATAGTAATATCGATCTCCCTTGTATTGAAGTTCTTCGTCGGGCACTATATTTACCTTCCCTTTATTGTTGTTAATTCTTATTATTTCATATCCACCTTTATTAACAAACCTAATTTGATCATATTGAATATTGTTTTTTGAAAAATGATAGTAAATATTTTCAAGTTCATTTTTATATTCACCACTTATATCCTCAGTAGAATATGCCGATTTCTCTTCAGTCATTTCTTCCAAAAATAAAATATCCCTTTTAGTAATGCAAAAAAACTTTACAACCATTTGTTTTATATTATTTAAAAAAAAATTGATTTTTTCTTCTTCGTTTTCAATAATATACTTTTTTGTACTAGAATATCCCGAATATCCAACAAAGACTACTGGTATCATTGATATTAGCAGTATAAATATTAAAATCCTTGTTCTCAAACTATATTTAAACATAATACTCCCTCCTATCAAAAGAATTCTTGGAAATTCTAGCTTCAAATTGATAACATCAATCATTATATACTATAATAATACACATTTCTATTTATTTTTACAAACTTCTTTATTGCAGAAACTTAAAGGACCTACCTTCGTTCAAAGATAAGTCCTTTTTAGTAAATATAAAGGGTTAAGCCACATAAAAAAACGAACTAGTCAAATTGGTAATTAAAGGGTTATATAGTATGATGTGTTTATTTTTCAAATATACCTAAAGGGGAATTCTCACTATGAACTCCGATCCTTTACCTTCCTCACTTTTAACTTTTATTTCCCCACTAAAGGAGATAACTATATGCTTTACTATGGCAAGTCCAAGACCGGTTCCACCCACTTTTCTCGACCTAGCTTTATCCACTCTATAAAATCTTTCAAATAATCTTGGTATATCTTTTTTTGGAATACCCATTCCCGTATCTTTTACTTTTAAAAAGATATTATTTTTTCTTTTATAAACTAATACTTTTACTTCTCCATCCTCAGTAGTATATTTTATTGCATTGTCTACTAGATTAAGTACCAATTGCTTAAACCAATCCTTACTTCCATAAAGAAAAGGTAGGTTTTCTTCAATTTCGTAGGAGTATCTTATATTTTTTTGTTTTGCAAGTTCTTGTGCCATATGACTTACTTCATATATCACATCGTTAATTGATATATCCACCTTTTTTGCAAAACCTATTCCATTACTTTCAATATCTGAAAGTGTAAGCAAATCGTCGATAAGTCTCGTTAATCTTTCCGTCTCTATTTCAATTATATTTAAAAATCTATCCCTTACCTTTTCATTATTGATAGCTCCACTTTTCAAAGTTTCAATAAATCCCATTATTGATGTTAATGGTGTTTTCAATTCATGGGAAACATTTGCTACAAAATCTGTTCTCATTTTTTCGAGTTTTCTAACCTCGGTAACATCCAATATCAATATTAAGGTTCCAATAATCCTATTAGGGTCATCATTAAGCTTTATAAATTCTGTATAAATCTTTAATGTCTTTCTTGTCGGCTTTTCTAATCTAAATTCAACCTTACTAGATGTGTTTTTATCTAAAATCTCTTCTAATCCATCTTTTAATTTCTTATTTTCTATCTCAACTAGAATATGTTTACCTAATACATCTTCTACACCAATATTAAAAAATTTCTTTGCCGGGGAGTTTATCAAGATAATATTCTTATGATTATCTACTGCAATTAACCCTTCCTTCATACTTCCTATTATAGATTGTAGTTTAGTATTTTTATCTTGAAGCTCGGATATATTTGTGTTGATAGTTTGGCTCATGAAATTAAAAGTATCAGCCAAAATTTTGATTTCATCTGTACTTTCAACATTTACTTTACTGTCAAAATCTCCATTAGCCATTTTCCTAGCCGTATTTGTAATTTCTTTTATTGGTTCAGTTATATGGTTTAAATATCTGTAGCCTAAGGGTATTGCAATGACTAATCCAATAATGACTGAAATTATTATATTTCTTATCAATCCAAAATTAATCTTGTTAATTTCGTTAAGGGGGTATGCAAGCCTTGTGACTCCATATACTATACCTCCCTTTTTCATAGGAACAGCTACATATAAATAATCCAATTTTACAGTTGTACTAAATCTTTCACTTTTTCCTATTCTGCCATTTAAAGCTTCTTGAACCTCTACTCTATCACTATGATTTTCTATTATGTGTAAATTATCCTTTTCGACCTCAGAATCTCCAATAACATCGCCATATCTATTAATAAAAGTAACACGGGCATTGATTTCATCGGATATCTTATAGGACAAATTTAAAAAATCAATTTCCGAAAAAACTTTTTCATCTAATTTATCTTCCACTAAACTATTTATAAGATTCCCATTTGTTATTAGCATTTTTTCAACATTCTCTAGATAACTAATTCTTATAAAGCTCAGAGAAAGAAGCCCAGTAAGTATGGTTCCTATTAATATCAATATCGCATAGGTTATAAATATTTTCTTTTTCATCAAATCACCTATTTCATCTTATATCCTACACCTCTTACGGTTTCTATAAACATTCCATCATTATCATCAATCTTTTTTCTTAGATGCCTAATATGAACATCAACGGTTCTAGTATCTCCAAAATACTCATATCCCCATATTTTATCTAAAATAACATCTCTGGATAAAACCTTACCTTTGTTTTTAGCAAGCATTTTTAACAACTCAAATTCTTTTAAGGTTAATTCTAAAATAGTATTATCCTTCTTGATTTCATGTTTTTCAATATCAATTGTAATATTTTTTACTTTTATCAAATTTCCATCATCAACATTTTTATCTTGTATTCTTCTGAGTACAGCCTTTATTCTAGCTAATAGCTCTCTTATGCTAAAGGGTTTTGTCATATAATCATCTGCCCCAATATCTAATCCCTTGATTTTATCATTTTCTTCACCCTTAGCCGTAAGCATAATTATAGGTATATTTCTATAATCTGAATTTCTTATTCTTCTACAAACTTCAATACCGTCTATTCCCGGTAACATTAAATCAAGTATTATAAGATCAATATCACCATTTTGGGCAAATTTTACAGCATCTTCGCCATTATCACAAGTTGCTACATCAAAATTATTACTTTCAAGATTAAATTGTATTAATTCTAAAATATGATGTTCATCATCAACAACTAATATTTTTCTTTTACCCATAGCCACTCTCCTTTTTTATATATACTATAGAGAGTTCCAAGTAAATCTTCATTTATACATAGCAAAATATCCAATGTTACTTGGGATTTTTGATGTTTATAAATTAAAGTTTTGACTGGAATCTCTAATGTGTTATTTATAAACTGAGGAAATTGAATAACTCTTAATTGGCACAATTGCATATGCGAATACTATCCTTGATTTAATGGCTTAAGATATAAGCATATTTGATGGTATAGCTTTAAGAATTTTAAAACTACATGTAGTAGATGGTTTTTATAAAAAGTAATTATGCCATTTGCTCCATTAACATAAAAACGCCCTTAATCATCATAAATGATTTTACAGGCGCCTTAGGCTCGGCTCATAAAGACAACTGGGATCTCTATATCAATTACGGTGTCTTTTCTTTTTTTCTTGGTACATAAGTTTGTCTGCTTCATCTAAAATATCCTCTATTTCACTTATATTACCTGACTCGTAGAGTACAGAACCTATACTCATTGATAGTCTATAGGGTCTTTGTTTTATATTATTGTAATACTTAATCTTTCTTTGTAGTCTTTCAATAATAGCTTCCCTATCTTCCTTTCTAACATCTATAGCTAGGACCACAAATTCATCACCACCAAATCTTGCTAGTATATCAGTTTCTCTAAAAACCTCTTTTAGTATTGAAGCTACATCCTTTAGCACCTTATCTCCAACGAGATGTCCAAAGTTGTCATTGATAGATTTAAAATCATCCAGATCACAAAATAAAAACATTAAGTTTCTTTTCTTTCTTTTGGCAAGCTGTATGTGATGGTTTGCAAGGTTTAAAAACCCTCTTCTATTATATAAAGAAGTAAGTTGGTCTATGAGTGCCATACTTCTAAGAGCAGCAAGCATCTTATGTCTTTCTATTGAGTAATATATTGACCGTAATAACAAATTACCATCAAATTGACCCTTAACTAAATAGTCTTGCGCTCCTTCTTTAACTGCTTTTATAGCCAAAAATTGATCATTTAGACTTGTCAATACTATAATAGGTGTTTCAGCTGTTTCAGCATATATCTTTTTTAAAGTGTCTAGTCCGTGGCTGTCGGGAAGCGTTAAATCTAGTAGTATTATATCAAAATAGTTCTCCTCAAGCTCATGCTTAGAATCACTAAAATTTTTCGCTCTAATAATTTCAAAAGTAGTTTTTTTGAAATTTCTATTTATTTCTTGATTAAGCATATCTTTAATTATAAGGACATCAAAATTACTATCTTCTACTAAAAGAACTCTTATAGTTCCTAATTCCATAAATACACCTCATAAAAATCAAAATAATTCCAATATATTCAAATTGGATTATAGCATAATAATGTATCTCAATAAATATTTTACACATCTTTATAAATATTTTATACCTATAATAATTTAATAACAAGTAGATAAGTTAGATTGCTAAGTAATTTTGATTATTTTCTAGGCATTTTGTTGTAAGCATACTTACTGTATGTAGGCTATGAAGTAACTAGGAAGAGAATTAAAGGGACAAGTAAGATGACTAGTTTATTTTTGGAATGTGACTTAAAGCATCCTAGATATTTTCAAACGTCCTATAAATTATATAGGTTAATTTCTTTTGAATCTAAAATTTTGTTATTTGTTGCAACTTTTACATGTTATATAATAACTTTAATTTTCAAATAATATGATTGTAAGCTAACAGCTTGCACAATTAGGACTTGAGGATTTTGTATAATTTTATTTTGACTAAGTTGCATAATATATATACTATATCTACTAAGATTTCCAAACCATATATAATAAATAGTTTTTATAAATGGCGATTATGCAATTTGCTCAATTGACTAAATTTTAATATGTTTAGAGAAAAAAATGAATATACATTTGTTTTCTTAAACTTATATATATTAAATTTTAATCAATATGTTAGCAGGTCAAGTAAAGTTAACTTCATCTTCAGTTTTGCCCCTATATTTATAATAAAAATTTATTGGAGGTTTTCTAATGACTAACTATAACCAAATGAATCAATATGAAATTCAAGAGGCTAAAAAAAGAATGGGAACTATGTCCGGTTCTAACGGATCTGGAGCTGGTATGACAAATACAACTGCAGGAGCTGGCATGACAAATACAGCAGCTGCAAATGCTCAATTAAAGAGTTCAGAAAAGATACAAGCTCAAGAAGATATGAATAAAAATTCAATGTATTAATAACTAAAATTGGCTAGGTTTTCACCTAGCCTTAGGCTATCTAAAAACCCGAATTTCTTCGTTGTTGCTGAAACCAAGAACCCTTACGTATGTCTATATACGCTGCGGCCTCTCGGTTTCAGCACGCCTCGAACTTCAAATTTTTAGGTAGCCTTACATCTTATAGACTTTGTCTACAATCTGTGGCTAGGTTTTCACCTAGCCCTTTAATTAGTTTTTGTTAATTTTGGTTGAAGACATCTAATGATTCTTGTAGATAATCATCTATTACTTTTTGAACATTTGAATCCTTGAGGGTAATAGAAATTTCTATCCTTCTATTTTTTGCCCTTGCTGATTCTGAATCTCCACTTGCAATTGGTCTAAATTCAGAATATGCGCTTGCGGCAAAATATTTTCCATATTTATTTTCTAAATCCTTGTTAGAACTCATCAAATAACTTACTACTGCCGTTGCCCTTTTAGCTGATAAGTCCCTGTTATTTTCTGAGGAACCAATGTGGTCCGTATGCCCTTGAATATTTATAGCATCAATATTCGACCTGATACTATTATCATCTAAAACCCTCTCAAAGGCATCAGCAAGCTGATCTAGCAATTCTTGACCTTGTGTCTTTAATTTGTAAGAACCAAAGTCAAAAACTAAAGCCTCATTAATTATAATATTACCATTGTCACTTATTAAAACAAGCTCCTCACCAGCATCATTGGTTTTTCCTAATTCCTTTTCAACTGAACCCTTTACCTTTTTTAGTACATCCAGTCTCAGTACAGCAATACCTTGAAGCTTTGTTCTAAGCTCTCCTAATTCCCTATTACTTTCAGCAATAATCTCTCTTTGCTCGTCAATTTGTTCTTCTGATAGCTTAAGAGCTATTTCTCCACGTTCAACTTCAGCCCTAGCTTCGTCTATTTTATCCTTTAGTAGTCTTAATTTTTTTTCCGCTCTACTTATTTCAGCATTAGATTCTTCTAATCTTTTTTCCGTATCTATAATTTGTTTCTTTGCAAATTCTAAATTTTTTCCTGTAATCATATTTTGAACATATGCCAATAGCATTAAGAAAAATAATATCAATGCTATAGTAGAAATCATGTCAGTAAACGATGGCCAAAAATTTTCTTCTTCTTGGTTTTTTTTATAATTTCTTCTACGAAGCTTCATAATCTTCCTCCCTTCACCTTGACTTTATCCATATAGTATAATCTAAATTTGCCTTTTGATTTCAAAATGAAAAGAGGCTATTCATCTATTTTTTTAGCTAATTTATCCACTGATTTTGATAGATTTTCTATTTGAAGTCCTATGGCTATTTCCTTTGTATTGTGTTTTAACTCTTCGGAAAAATCATTAAAGCTTACATTCATTCTTTGTATATTTGTTTTTAAGTGGTGATTGAATTCTGAAAAATCCCTTGTATTCTCAGCGAATACATTAAGGGAATTGTCAAACTTTTCAACACTCTTAAGTAAAGACTCGGAAAACTGTTCAATTCCACTAGTTGCTGAAGCAAGTCTAACGCTCAACACCTCACTAATTTCCTTCATACTCTTTTCTAATTTTACATTGAATTCTCCAAGACTTTCAACCAATTCATTTTTCACCAATGCCTCTGGGGTTTCTACTATTGTACCAACCCTTTGTGCTAGTGTATTATCAAGGAATTCTTCCATTTCAATCATTACTGACTCTCTTACCTCTTCTACTCCAACGAAAATACTTATTATTGTCAATAAGATGGACGAAGCAATACCAAACAGTGAAGTTACAAAGGCAACAGACATCCCCTTTACGGAGCTTATAAGCCCTTCTATAACTGAATCCATACTATCTAGTACATCTATACCGCCACTGGCAGCTAAGGTCTTTACTAGCTCACTAATAGACAATGTTAGACCATAAAATGTACCAAGAAGTCCTAGTACAATCATTAATGAAACTGCTCTTTTGATAAATTTTTCTCCTAAATACTGGGAACTCAATTCTTTATTAAAGTTTTTTTCAATAATAGCCTGGGTATTTATCTCATTAACTCTAGCCTTTGCAGCTAATTTATAATCATCAACTATGTCATTAAATACCTTACTTTCAAATATTGCAGCCTCTCTATTTTTATCCTCCTGTAAATCCCAAAGCATTGAAAAATATCTTTTCCTAAGAGATAAAGATATTACAAAGGCCGAAATGAATATCGCAAGTATTGCAGCTATTATTACAATAGCCAATGGATTCAATTTACTAAATATGTTACTTAGACCTAACAAATTTAATTCCCCCTTTTTTGTTTTTTATGTAATTCATTTACTGCTTGCTGGATTTCCAACTCAATTGTATCATTTTATGAATCCTGTAGCAATTTGTACAATTATCTAAAAATTTGTCGTATCCTTTGATTTTTCCTAGCTTTTTACTATATATGCATAAATATTAAATTTCTATTAACATTTTCTTACAAGTTAGTGTCAGTAAAAAAAGCCCTAAGCTACTAATTTAGTAACCTAAGACTTAAGTGGATTCAAAAAAACAAACTAGTTATCTTACTTATTCTTTTAATTTCTTGCATTATTACTCAATCACTCCGTAAACTGAATTGTTTATTTTTTTCATATTACTTTAATGGGATTTTAACCCCCTGCAAATACGTGGATGGCCTTTACATCATCACAATCATTTATGATAGTAGTAGACCAATCTTCCTTTTTTATTATTACTCCATTAATTTTTACAATTATTTTTGGAAAAACATAATTCTTTTTTTTTAGTAGTAATTCAACAGTTAGACCTTCTTCCCATTCAAAATCCCTATTGTTGACCTGTATCATTTCGATTCCCTCCGATTGTAGAACATTATGCCATTGCTTGTTCTTTGTCAAGGAACGGCTTTACGACTTCTACTACTTCATCAAAATCAATACCAAGCTTTTTAAGATGCTCAAGGGTAGGAACTCCATTGTTACTCCACCCTCTACGCTTGTATACTGCATCCGTAAGCTTGTCATACTGACCTTCTCTATATTCTCTTAGGACAGCCATTCTTTCCTCAATGGTTTTACCGACTGGATCATAGTCAACTAATTCCCTTAGTTGACCATCATACCTTTCTTCTCTAGAAAGATATTCTTCCTTAGTGACTGGTCCCATAGATCTATATGGAGTAGCATCATTCTTTCTTAAACCTTTTCCCATTCTTATATTAAATACTCTTTGGAAGTTATACACCCTCTCGGATTCAGTTATCATACTATCCTTATCAATACCTCTTCCTGTAACCCCATTTGCAACATCAATATAATTATGAACATGCTCTGGAATTTTGGCTGGCTCATCTTCATACTGATTATTTTCTGGTACTATATCATTCCAACACAATTTACAGAAACCATATAATCCAAACCAAGTCCTAAACATGGGATAATAGTGTAATGCCTCTGCCTTATTTTCAAAGGTTGGTATTTGGTTATTGACCATATCTATAAATATTAGCCATGCTTCATCATGCTGTGGCCCTTTATTAGTGAGTCCATAACCGCCCTGTTGAGCTAAGGATTCCTTGGACATATACTCTGAATACTCAAGACCTTTTTGTTCCATTCCTATATCAAACAAGAAATTGGGATCTCCACCGTATTCCTCGGCAAATATTTTTTTCATTCTCAATATACCTTGACCAGCTATTTTCCCAAAGCCTTCTCCTTTAGCCATTTGATGTATTAGCTCCAGGGCCGCATCAGCATTTCCGAAATTAAGCTCAAGACCACCGGTTATCTCCTTGTTTAATATACCATTTTCATAGCATTCCATAACAAATGCAGTTAAAGTTCCAAAGGAAATAGTATCTATCCCATAGGTATCACAATAGAAATTGAGTTCAAGTATTACATGGGGATCAAAAATACCACAGTTTGGTCCAAGTCCCGCTGCATTTTCATACTCTGGTCCATCAACCACTACCTTATCTCCCTTGTATCGTCCAGTTTTAAGTTCAAAATTATCAGCTGCCTTGGCACATGCCATTGAACATCCATACCAACATCCGTCTGGCATATTCTGGGTTATATATTTTTCTATAAATACTGTAGAAGCTACTTTATAAGTATCCGGATGGGCTCCAAACTTGTAATTGTGGGTAGGTAATAGGTCATATTTATCCATAACCTCGATGATATTGGCAGTACCGATTTTTCTCATATTATTTTGATTTTTATCATTTTTACACATATTCTTATGAAATCTAACTCCCGCTTCTCTAATAAGATCAGGATCTACTGGATTGTTTAAATCCGATCTAACACCATCAAATTTAATAACAATAGCTTTAATCTTTTTATCTCTAAAAACTGTTCCTATGCCGCCTCTACCAGCCTGCTTAAGTCTAACTGCCTTTCTTCTTAAATCATAAAAAGTAAAATTAAGTATGCCTAGCCTAGTATGCTCTGCGGCGGTACCCGCAGTTATAACTGAAATATTTTTTTTATCATACTCATTATCCCCATACATATCGGTCAATACCTCACCAAGTATATGTCCATCTATTGGCTCTAAGGGAGCTTTCTCTATAGTGACCTTGTTATTTAAACCATCAATATATATAATTATATCTTCCTCAGCCTTACCCTGTACCTCGAGAGTATCAAAGCCAGAGAATTTTAGATAGGGCCCAAAGTAACCACCAACATTAGAATCTATTGGGATATCCGTCATAGGAGATATGGAACATACCAAGGATTTACCCGTACCAGAATAAGTTGTTATGCCACAGGCAGGTCCTCCCGATATAACTATTTCATTCTCTGGATCATTCCATTTTGTATTCTCAGTAACTGCATTCCAAAGATACCATAAACCATAACCCTTCCCTCCAACAAACTTCTCCTTAACCATTGGAGGTATGTCCTTAATCGATATCTTATTTTCTCCAATATTTATATACAGGGTCTTGTCTGTATAACCTTTATCTATAGGTGCTTTTATATATTCAAGACTAGTAATAAGCTCCCGGGCATCTCTCATTGCTTTTATATCCATAAATAATTCCCCCTTGTCCTCTAAAATATAGTAGCTGGAGTAACTTTTTCTAGCATTTCTACCTCAACATCCTCAATTTTCAATGCATTTGTAGGACAAACCCTTGTACAAATACCACATGCTATACATTTAAAAGGTTCATGTGAACTACTATGATACATCATGGCCCCTTCAGTACAATATCCAACACACATCAAACATCCTACACATCTGTTTTTATCAACTCTTATTATTCCCCTAGCATCCCTCTTTAAAGCAAGCACTGGACATTGATCCATACACTCACCACATTGAGTACAAGCTGTTATTTTCTTTTCTAAACTAACATCCACTTTTATACATGACTTATCCCTGTTTGCTTCCTTAAAAAAGGCTTTAGAACATGCCTCTTCACATGCTCCGCATCCAATACATAATTCATCATTTTTAGTTAGTATCTTCATAAAAGCTCACCTCCTGATTTATAATAAATTACGTTTTGTATAGCTTGAAACGTTTTAGATTACTTCTTTTATAGGTATGATATAAATATGTTTGCAATTTACATGCCAATTATACAAATGGTACAAGGACTTAAAACAACTTAAAAATTCCTTTTTTTGCCTCTTTTCGAGACGCCTGTTTTTAGGACATCGTATCTAAAAATTGACACATCCATGATTTCCATTGAATTTAACTGTGTTTAACTAATGAATAGTCAATGGCTATCAACAATTTAATTATACTAAATTTTTATATTTTTTAAAACATTTACCAGAGTCTCCCCTAAATAAAAATTAGGGACATGAAGTCCCTGGGAAATATAATTTCTACACCTTAGTATCATATATAAAGATTTATATTAAACAACCGATGGTTCAAATATTAATTCACCTCTTTCAAATCTATTTAGATGAAGCATATCAATTGGTAAAGTAGTTTCCTCACCTAAAATACTTTCTGCTATCAATACGCCAGTTGCCGGCCCAAACATGAACCCGTGTCCACTAAAGCCAACTGCTAAGTAATAACCTTCAACCCCATCTACTGGTCCCAAAATTGGTTGCCTGTCTGGAGTTATATTATAAATCCCCGCCCATTGTCTTATCATTCTGGCATTTTTAAGGGGTGGCAGTATCCCTGTGATGGTTTTAGCCATTTCCTCTAAGAAATGCCATCCCGATGTTATACGTAAATCCCTTGGCTCTCCTTCATCGCCTCTACCCATGAGTAATCCTCCATGGGGAACCTGCTGGCAATATAGATTTAATGAAAATGACATAACCATAGGCCCAAGTACTTGTTCTATTGCCTCTGTAACCAGTATTTGATGCCTTTCTGAATATACTGGAAGTTCGATACCAGCCATCTTACCTATTGCTTGTGAATATCCTCCAGCCCCATTAACAACGATATTTGTAGAGATATCTCCCTTAGTAGTTTTTACACCTTTAACTTTACCATTTTCTATCACTATATCAGTAACCTCTGTAAATTTATATATTTTAACACCAAGTCTTTCCGCCGCCCTTGCAAAAGCTTCTGTAGTATGGAATGGATTAAGATGCCCATCCTTTTGACAGAAGGTTGCACTTATAAGTCCATCCGTATTTAGGAAGGGAACTATCTCCTTAGCTTCTTCAAGGTTTAACAGTCTCGATGGAATCCCTAAACTATTTTGAAGCTCAACATTTTTCTTGAATTGCTCATGCTCCTTTTCTGTACTAGATATCATTAGATACCCACCTTGCTTAAACTCTATATCACCATCATACTCCAGTTCTTCATTAGCATTTTCAAAGAGTTCACAGGCAAACTTCGCTATTTTACAATTCATTTCCGTTCCCCATTGCTGCCTAATGCCAGCTCCACATCTTCCAGTTGATCCACTAGCTAAATATCCCTTCTCAATGACAGCAACATTTCTTACTCCCTTTTTAGCTAAATTATAGGCTATAGACACTCCCGATATGCCTCCACCAATAATAACAACATCAGCAGTTTTAATCATCCTCTCTGCCTCCTTCACTTCCAGCCTCCGCAATTTGTCCCAGGGTTATGGCTTTTACAGGAGGTCTATATGTCCCAGGCATAATTTGTGATATGGGTTTACCTGTTATTATTGATATTTCCCTCAAAATTAATGGCATACATGTCCTTCCTTGACATGGCCCCATTCCCGCTCTGCTCACCCTTTTGATCTCATCAAAGGTGGTATAACCTTCCTTCACTAATTTTTTTATATCTTCCTTGGTCAAATCTGAACAACGGCATATTATGTTATCGTCTGACATAGTTAATCCCCCTTACATCCTAAAATTTCTTACTACTTTCATATATTGTCTTGGAACAGCAATAGAAACTATAGGAGTCCTATCTAATGCCTTTGAATCTAGTATCCTTACTACCCTAACATCACATACATATTGCCCTTCTCTATTTAACCCCTTAACCACTTCTCCCTGTTCTGGCAATGGAATAAATTCGTAAGGAATTTTTATTAGAACCTCATTCTCGGAATAAGTTGCATCGACTATCATAATCGCCAGCCCTGGACAGTGGGCTATACATAATCCACATCCATTACAATTATCATGATTTATCTGTGGCAAATCATTAATATCTTCAAATTTTTTAATAGCATTTCTCTTACATGCAGTATAGCAAGGATTACAAGGTATATTCTGATAACATTCAATCACTGCAACGGCTCCCTTTTCTAATCTTTCCTCGGAAGGAAAAACACTGTCTATCTGCTTTGCAGAAGGCACTCCAGTACTTTCTAACATTCCGACACCTCCACTATTACAATTCTGTTATCCTACTACTGTTTCACTCCTAATCGTTACTTGGTCAAGCCCCTCACGTATTTTATCTCCCACATGGCCTGAACGAAGTGACTCAAGTTGGTCAAGATAGTCTTGCTTTCTTTCATCAAAATCAACTATTTTATAACCAAGGGACTCTGCCGCCGCTAATCCCGATAAATAACCCTCTACCATAGCACTGGTCGCTTCTTCAACTCCACAAACATCCCCTGCTACAAAAATGCCTTCCCTTGTGGTTTCCAAATTTTCGGTTCTAGCTGGTACAAACCCTCCTAATTGACCTACATACTTCATTTCACAGCCTGCTTGCCATAACAACTCTCCTAATGGACATAGTCCAACGGAAATACATAAAACATCTATTTCAAAATCCTTTTCAGTTCCTTCTACTGGCTGCCATTTCTCATCTAACTTGACTATAGTAGCCTTTTCCAAGTAGTTTTTTCCATAGGCTTCCTTTACGGTATATCCAGTATAAATAGGAACTCCCATACGCCTTACCTTAGAAGCATGTACTAGATATCCTCCTATTTTCGGTGCTGCATCAAGTATCGCCTTAACCTTCACCCCTGCTTGCATCAACTGATAGCTTACTATCAATCCTATATTCCCTGCTCCTAGCATTAATACATTGTCTCCTGGCTTTACTCCATGTACATTCATTAGTGTCTGCACTGCTCCAGCACCATAGATTCCTGGCAAATCATTATTTGGGAATGCCAATGTCTTTTCACTTGCCCCCGTTGAAACTATTATCCTTTGAGATTCTATTTTTGTGTATTTGCCGTTTATCTCCGCTGTAACAACACCATCATCGTATATAGCTAATACTGTAGCATTTTTCAAAATCTCAATATTATCCAACTCATCAATTTTATTAAAAAGCAATGTAGCGATATCAACGCCCCTTACTGAAGCATGCTGCTTTTCTGAACCAAAGAACATATGGGTCTGTTTTATTAATTGTCCCCCAAGCTTCTCATTTCTTTCAAGTACAAGCACCCTTGCACCTGCCTCAGCGGCATTTATAGCTGCACAAAGTCCAGCCGGGCCTCCACCAACAACAAGGATTTCTACTTGCTTCATAGTATGCCTCCTTTGTCTTTCTGAGTTTTTATAACCATATCCTCTTTAAGGGGTTCTATACAAGTTCTAACATTCGATACTCCATTCACTTCCATAACACATTGTCCACAGTTCCCTATGGCACAATAAAAGCCCCTCGGTCTTTTCTTTTCATGACTATGGGTTAACACCTTTACTCCTGCTGCATGAAGTGCCGCGGCGATGGTTTCCCCCTCATATCCTTCATACTCCCTTCCATCAAAGGTAAACTTTATCTTTTTACCCTTTTCAAACTTCAAAACAGGGTGTTTTTTGATTCTCATAGACTACCCCTCCCGTCATAATCGTGGGCTGAACTCAAGAACACCTTTGAGACAACCCAAATTCTATTTATTTGTTCTTAATAATTAAAAGCTTTATTACAAGTAAATAAGCAAATCCTATGCCATAAAATCTAATATAGGAATTTTAGTATAAACTTTAACTTATACACGCCCAAAATGCCCCGAACCATCGCATATTTGTCCATGTATAAGTTAAGTTATATTATGAAAACCCTATATAGATATGGGATTTTGAAAATTATAAAACGTCAAATATCCGACACATAATTTAAGATTTGTTGGCAAAAGAAAGTGTCAGAAAACAGACACTAAAGTCAATTTTCTGACACTTATATAAAATCCTAGCTTTTAAAAAAATCTGCTCATTTTTAATCTAATTATTCCATGTATTGAAGGCTATCTTGTTAAAATATTATTAAAATTATACTTATTTAATTTAAAATACAACGTACTTCTAGGTATATTTAAGAGTTTAGCTGCTCTTGCTTTATTTCCTCCAGATGTTCTCATCGCATTTAGGATTGCATCTTTCTCAGCCTTTTCTATAATATTATTAAGATCAAAGGCTTCTTTTTTATATTCTATTTTTTCTTTATTACTTTCTATTATGCTCCTAGGTAAAAAATCTATGTCCACTTCCTTTGCTTTGTTGTTATTTACTAATATAACTATTCTCTCTATGATATTTCTAAGCTCTCTTATGTTTCCTTCCCAGTCATAATTCATCATCATATTCATAACCATTGTTGGAATTTCAGGTATATTACAGCGATAGGTAATACAAAATTGTTCAATAAACCTATCTACTAGCTCAGGTATGTCATCCTTTCTTTCCCTTAACGGCGGCAGTGCAATTAATATAGAATTTAATCTATAATATAAATCCTTTCTAAACATTCCTTTCTCCATCATTAACTTTACGTCTTTATTAGTTGCAGCAACTACTCTTACATCAACCCTTATGGATTTTGAACCCCCGACCCTAGTTATCATCCCATCCTCTAGTACTCTTAGAATCTTAGGCTGCATTGATAATGGCATATCCCCTATCTCATCCAGAAACAATGTCCCATCATGTGCCAGTTCAAATTTCCCTACTTTTCCTTTTCTAAGAGCCCCAGTAAACGCTCCTCCTTCATATCCAAACAACTCACTTTCCATCAAATCTTCTGGGATAGCACTACAATTTATCGGTATAAAATGACCTTTTCTTCTACTTTCAATATGAATTGCCCTTGCAAATACCTCTTTTCCCGTTCCACTTTCACCAGTTATTATCATATTTATTTTTGATTTTGAAACATTCTTACATAGATTTATTATTTCTTTAAACTTTATATTTTCTCCTACAATTTGGTCAAAGGAAAACCTGTTTTCGTTAAGTGCTGTAACTTCCTCTTCGAGGACCTTTAAATCAAATTTGGTTTTATCAAGAATTGTAGTCAATCTAATCAATTCGGTTATATCTCTATCACAGCTTATGGCTCCTATCAATTCACTTCCACTATAAAGGGGCCTGGCAGTAATTATATTATGGGAGTCCTCCCTAGGACTATTATATACATTAACATAGGGTCTCTTTTCTTTTATAACCTTAGGAAGTAATGCAGTGGGAAAAAGATTATTTATATGTTTCCCAACCACATGTTGTCTGTTGACTTCATATATTTCTTCAGCCTTTTCATTCCAAAATCTTACTATACAGTCTCTATCAACAATACAAACCGCATCATTTACATTATCTAATATTATATCTATTGTTGAATTGAGAAATAACATATTTATTCCCCTCTTTCATTTCCTTAATAAGGAGTTTACAAATTGATTTTTAATGAATATTTATTATATTTCGACAATTGCTTTAGATCACCTTTTTTTTTGCATATAAGTTTTAAGACATATGAAGAAAATAATCAAGGATAGGAGTAGTATGACTAGTTTATTTTTTTAATGTGCCTAGGTTAGAAATGCTGTAACCTAAAATTGTCAGTATGTTTATAAATTGCTTTAGTTTTTAGAAAGTATAAAAATGGTGATAGCTAATATACTATATTCATATATGGATGTTTAATTTCCGAAGTTTAATTAATCAATAGGTCTTAAAATCTGCTTAGACATGGGATCATGGGTTATATAGTTATACTAAGCACAAAATGGACACTGTGCTAAATGCAGGATAATAAAAATTTTTATTTTGTGATTTAAATCATATTTTAAATCCAGAGCTACTCCTATAATATAATTAATCCAAAAAGTATTTAAATATAGATTTGGGATTTTGAAAATTAATAAAAAGAACGTTCAATCCGACAAGAATTTAGAGAAAACTTTATCTTCAAGCTTTGAGAAAAATTCTAACGCTCCCGTGAGTCGTCCATGCCCCATGGCCTAAGAACTGACGTCCTGTCAGTTCTACGAATTTTTCACAAATCTTTCAGATAGTTTTCTTACTAAATTCTTGAAGTCATTCTCTTTTCTTTTTATTAATTTTCTTAGTCACATATCTATATAGATTTCCCAAAATTAAAGTTTTCACTGGAATCTCTATAAAACTTCTAAAGGTAAGGTGATATATATGAAGGCACCTAAGAATGCAGTTCTTCAAAAAATAAGAAATGGTAAAAAAACATATGGTGTTACTCCACGTATACCAGGTGGATTAATAAGTCCCGATAAACTAATAACAATTGCTAAAGTAGCGGAAAAATATGGAGGCGTTCTAAAAATAACATCGGGTCAAAGAATAGCTATACTAAACCTCAATCCCGATGATGTTGAAAGGGTTTGGAAAGAACTTGATATGCAACCCGGAGTTCTATCTTCCTATTCTGTAAAAAATGTAGAGATGTGCCCTGCTTCTTTTTGTAAAAGATCTAAGCAAAATTCCTTAAGCCTAGGGATGAAATTAGAAAAAAGATTCTATGGTGCGAGTACACCAAATAGAACAAAAATAGCTGTGGTAGGATGTAGAAATGCTTGTGCCAGTGCTTATGCCAAGGATATTGCTGTGGTAGGAGATGTAAATGGCTATATAGTGGCTACTGGAGGCAGTGCAGGTTTTCATCCAAGATTACCGGATAAAATAGCTGAAAATCTAAGTGCAGATGAAGCCTATAATATGGTTGAAGCCATCTATGAATATTACTGTGATAAGGCTGAAATGGGAGAAAAGTTAGGTCATTTTATAGATAGAATATCAATTGATCAATTTAAAAAAGATATTATTGCCATATTTGAAAAAAGAATGAAATCATATAAAGGGGAGTTTATTAATGAGTAAATTTTTAGGACCTATTCATTATTGGCTATTTAATAAAATTTTTCTTTACGAAAACTTAGAATCTGATATAATAGAAAGCATTGAACAAAAACTTAATATAAGCCTATGGGATATTACAAAGGAGCTACATGAGAAAATCGGCCTTCCATTGGAGAATAAGCCCCTTGAAGAGCTGATCGACACAAATAATATTCATGGCTGGCTTCAAAATAAAATTACAATAGCTGAAACAAGGCAGGCTGCATTAATAACTTTTATTGTTAATAAGTATGGTGAAAAGGGTATGAATATAATAAAGAATTGTTATAAAGAACAAGCAGTAAAAAGTGGCAAAGATGCAAAATCCAATTATGATGTTACCTCTGCCTCAGCTATTTATAAGACTCTAAACAATTATATACTGGATGGTACGCCATGTGATAATGTAAATAATATCACTGTAAATGAAGATACTAAACTAGAGTGGAGAGTATTAAATTGTCTCCATAAAAACTATTGGATTAATGTTAGTGGTAATTTAGATATTCTATATGAGCTTCGTAACACTTGGATTTCAAATTTTATACAATCAGTTAATTCAAACTATGAATATAACTTTAAAATTGAAAATATGGATAATAATAAACTACTTATCCATGAAATAGTAAAAACAGTATAATTTGTTGTAATAGTGGCTTATGCCCCTATATAAAATAAATATATTTTAAGGAGGATATTATTATGGCAGTAACTAAGGATACTTTAATAAGTGAAATTTTGAAAATTAACCCTAACTCTGCTCAAATTTTAATGAGATATGGAATGGGTTGTCTAGGATGCCCTTCAGCTCAAATGGAATCTTTAGGTGAAGCAGCTATGGTACATGGCATTGATTTAGAAAAGCTTTTAGAAGAATTGAATAAATAATTTACCATGTTTAGTATTATATAACTATTTTTTTAGAACTGTGAGTATTACATTTTAAATGGGATACTCACAGTTTTTTTGTTGTGAAAACTACAAAGCAATTTATTTAATGATTTTATGCCCCTTGTACCAATAAGCCAATCCCAATATTAATCCTCCCCCTATAAAGTTTCCTATTGTTACTGGTGCTAGATTATGAGCTAAACCCCAAAGGCTGACCATGGCATCATGGGGTAGAAATAATCCTAGGGAAAGTAGGGACATATTGGCAATACTATGCTCAAATCCTGTGGTTATAAATGCAAACAAACACCAAAATATCATAATTAACTTAGCTGTTTCTTCCTTCAATTTTATATAGCATAGCACTGCAATACAAACCAGAATATTACATAAAATTCCTCTAAAGAAAAGTTCACCTGTGGGGGCATTCATCTTTGCCGAGGAAACTTTTAAAATAAAATCTGAAACAGCCCCCTTGGCAAGTCCTGTCTTTAAATATAAATATGCTATAAATATACTCCCTATAAAATTTCCTATAAATGAGTATATCCATATTTCTAATGCCTCAAGCCATGTGACACTTTTCTCCATGGCCCCTATAACCATGACAAAATTATTACCTGTAAATAACTCTGAACCCGCCATGATCACTAGGCTCAATGCAACACCAAAGGAAACCCCCATTATTATCCTTGTTGCCGGGGCTCCATGTAGAACTCCCCCTATGGTCATAATTAGGAATACTCCAAGTCCAACATACATACCTGCTAGTATAGATGATATAAAGTATTTAGTCTTACTGCTTCTTAAGGTATGAACCTTAGCTATAGCTGATTTACTAACTCTATTTACTAAATCACTGTACATTATGACACCTCACTCATATGCAAATATTTAACCATAGATATACCAATAAATCCTTTGTATACCGCCCTTTCAAATCCCCTATAAGCATTGATTATTAGAAAATTTAAAATATAGATTTGTTAACGTGTTCTATATAGAGCAAATTGCATAATTACCTTCTGCAAAAACTATCTACTATATATAGTTAAAAAACCTTAAGAACTATACCATCAAATATGCTTATATCTTAAGCAATTAAATCAAGGATGATATTCGTATATGCAATTCTGCCAAGTAAGAGTTATGCAATTTCCTATATAGATAAAATTCCTCGTTCCTATTTGCTATTCTCATTATCATACCCTATAGTATTTCTATTTTCCCTAATAAAAATCATCAAATAGTATTCTATGGGAATATTTGAGAAGTAAGTTGGAAAACTAAATATGATTATAATCAATATTAGGAGGTCAATATATGGATAATGCTATGTTTTGTTGGCAATGTGAACAAACTGCGGGGGGAAAGGGCTGTACTAAGGTTGGGGTCTGTAGCAAAGATCCTGATGTGGCTAAAATGCAGGATGTTTTGATTTATTTACTAAAAGGAATAGGTTTCTATGCCACTAAAAATATTGAACGTGGAAATAAAATTCCCCAAGAGATGGGAGAGTTTCTCACAGAATGTGTATTCGCCACTCTCACAAACGTAAACTTTGATAGTCAAAGATTTGTAAAATACATAAAAGAGGCTAATACAATCAAAAAACAATTAAAGGAAAGTGCAGGTCAGCTTGAAAATGTTCCAATAGATGCGGATTTCATAGCTCCTGAAACTAGAGGTGAAATACTTAATATACCTAGTAGACCAAACCTCGGTGTTATGGATGATGAAGATTTAGATATGGATATCCGTTCCCTAAGGGAATTCCTTATTTATGGAATAAAGGGTATGGGTGCATATCATCATCATGCTTATGTGCTAGGCAAATATGATGAAGAAGTTGCCAATTTTATGTTTAAAGCCATGGGTGCTACACTAGATAGAAGCTTAACTGTTGAGGATTATTTTGATCTAAATATGGAATGTGGAAAAGCTAACCTCAAGTGTATGGCACTTCTAGATGCTGGAAATACTGGTGCCTTTGGAGATCCTGAACCCACTGAAATGCTTATAACTAAGAAGAAGGGGCCATTCATTGTAGTTTCTGGACATGATCTAAAGGATTTAGGGGATCTGTTAGAACAATCCAATGGAAAGGGTGTCAATATATTTACCCACGGCGAAATGCTTCCATGTAATGCTTATCCTGGGCTCAAAAAATATCCCCACCTAATAGGTAATTACGGTGGTGCATGGCAGGATCAACAAAAAGAATTTAATAGTATTCCAGGAGCCATACTTATGACAAGTAACTGTTTGATGAAACCCAGAGAAAGCTATAAAGACAGGATATTTACTTCAAGTATAGTTGGATGGCCTGATATTCAGCATATTGAAACTGTTAATGGTAAAAAGGATTTCTCACCAGTGATAAATAGGGCCTTAGAGTTAAGTGGATTTCCAGAGGATGAACCAGAGAAGAGAATTCCAATGGGATTCGGTAGAAATGCTTTGTTAGAAAGTGCTGGTGCAATAGTGGATGCCGTAAAGGCCGGTAAGATAAAACACTTTTTCTTGATAGGCGGTTGTGATGGAGCAAGACCCGGAAGAAATTATTTCACAGAATTCGCTGAAAAAACGCCAAAGGACACTGCAATCCTCACACTAGCTTGTGGTAAATATAGATTTAATAAGCTTGACTTAGGAACCGTAGCTGGATTCCCAAGAATTCTTGATTGCGGTCAATGTAATGATGCCTATACAGCTATCCAAGTTGCCCTTGCCTTGGCTGAAGCCTTTGATTGTGATGTAAATGACCTTCCACTTTCCTTTATAATCTCATGGTATGAGCAAAAGGCCGTTGCAGTATTGCAGACACTGCTTTACTTAGGACTTCAAGATATCTATCTGGGCCCCACATTACCTGCATTTGTTACTCCAAATGTACTTCAAGTCCTAGTAGATAAATTTAATATCAAAGCTATATCAACACCCGACGAAGATCTAAAGGCAATATTGGGATAGTTAAAAAAGCGTCTGGTTGACGCTTTTTTGGTTGTAAGTTCTAAGATTCCGGTCATTCTCTAAGGTACTTTTTGAAGAACCTCATATAAAGCTCAAACTATTATTTCTAAGTTTAAAATATAATGATTATGCTTTTGTAACCCTAAATTACAACTCAAAACTTAGAACTTACCACTTAGAACTGCAAAATGGACTTTAGTCCTTTTTGCCAAGCTTGCTTTCCATATATTTAACAAGGGGCGCTACTTGGACTAAGGTCGGTGCCCCCTTCATCCATACTTGCTGTTTTAATACTTCGATTATTTCCTCCTTTGTTGCTCCATATTTTATAGCCTTATTCATTTCCAGCTTAGCTCTTCTTTCATTTTCATCAAAAACTGCTGTAGCAAATGCAATTAAATATCTGTATTTTAAAGGTATGACACCATCTCTCCAAATTTCATGATGATACTCAGAGATTATCCTTTGAAAGTTTTCTCCAAAGCTTTGAGATACCATTACTCCCGGCGGTACAAAGCCTATCTCTTCCTTAAATTCCTCTTGTAATTTTTTTCTATCCATAGTTTTTCCTCCTTTTTATCAAATATGAATACCTATACTTAATAAGTATGTACTCTGCTATTCTTATTTATATAATACCCTCAGTTATATATACAATTCTGTGATTCATATCATATAAACATCAAATAGTTGAAGAAATTTCGTAATTCTTAATTGGCTAAGCCTAGTATGGGAATATGATCCTTGATTTAATTGCTTAACCTATAATCATATTTGATGGTATAGCACTAAGGATTTTAAAACTGCATGTAAATATAAACAACCTCAAGGTTTAATATATTTCAGAGAAAAAATATAGAAGCATTCATTATTTTTTTTGAAATATTTTACGTCTTAATGGTTTTTATAGAAAGTAATTATGCAATTTCCTCAGTTGACAAAAACAACCGTATCTGTTAACATTTTTTAACAAAGCACTAAATAAAATTTAATTATTTGATCATTAAATAAATCTATAAAAAATTGCTTATAATATTATAAGTACTTATACTTTTTATGTTCTATAGGGATTTTAGGGTGAATCTTAATATATACATAGGAAAATATCTGATATTTCTGGGGAGCTTTGATATGTATATATTAATTCTTGCTCCGTGGACTCTATGCCCATAACTAATATTTTGTTTAAAAAATGTTTTGCAATCCTTAAGTAGGGTATAATTCTATTGACAAAATTATATATAGGGTTTTCATAGTATAAGTTAAAGTCTATACTAAAATTCCCTATAACTAGATTTTTATAAAGCTTTAAATATCTTAGGAGGTGTATTTATGGAAGCTTTTAATATAAAAGGTAATGTATATTGGACTGGAGTATTAGATCCGGGTCTGGAAGTTTTCGATATTATAATGAAAACTGAGTTCGGCTCAACATACAACTCATATTTCATTGATGATGAAAAAAAGGTACTGATTGATACGGTTAAGGCTAATTTCAAAGACGAATTTCTTGAAAAGCTTGGCAAGCTTACGGATATTAAGAAATTGGATTATGTAATAATCAATCATACGGAGCCTGATCATTCAGGGAGCTTAAAATATATACTTGAAATCAACCCTGATATAGTTATTTACTGCACAAAGGCTGCTAGTATATTTTTGAAGGAACAAATAAATGGAGAGTTCAATTGTCATGTGATAAAGGATGGAGAAACCCTTGATATAGGAAGTAAAAAGCTGAAATTTATCACGGCTCCATTCCTACACTGGTCGGATACTATGTTCGTATCTGATGAATCGGAAAACATATTATTTACATGTGATGCCTTTGGTTCACACTTTAGCTCAGTTGATCCTAAAACTGTTCATAGTGAGGATTATAAAAAATCTCTAAAGCACTATTATGAATGCATTGTAGAACCCTTTGCACAACATGTTTTAAATGCACTTAATAAAGTAAAAGACCTCAAAATAGACACCATACTCACTTCCCATGGTCCTATACTTTCAGAAAACCCAAGCTACAATATGGATAAGTATTTAGAATGGTCTACTACTGCTGTGGAAAACAGAAATAAAAAACAAGTAGCATTGCTTTATATTTCGGCCTATAAAAATACTATGTTAATGGCTGAAAAAATTAAAGAGGGGCTAGAGTCTGAGGGAGTAAAGGTTGAGTATCTGGATATTGAAGCTGAAGATACTCAGAAAATACATCTCACAATTAATAATTCCAAAGGGCTTATCCTAGGATCACCAACAATTAATAAGACCATGGTTAAACCCATGTGGGATGTTCTTTCAGTTATAGACCCAATGGCAAATATGGGTAAAATTGCTGGAGTTTTTGGCTCCTATGGTTGGAGTGGTGAGGGTATAAAAATGGCTCATACCCTTTTAAAACAAATGAGCTTTAAGGTTCCATTTGAAGCTCTTTCAAAAAAATTCTTCCCATCGGATGAGACATTAGAAGAGTGCTTACAATTTGGTAAGGAATTTGCTAAACATATATAGACATATAAAAAATAAGTGAAGGGATATAAATTCCCTTCACTTCAGATTGTTGACAAAGTCAACAAGATGTCAGGCTGTTGAGAAATTCGAAGTTCGAGGCGTGCTGAAACCGAGAGGCCGTAGCGTATATAGACATACGTAAGGGTTCTTGGTTGAAGCAATAACAAAGAAATTCGGGTTTGTCAACAGCCTATAAGTGAAGGGACATAAATTCCCTTCACTTATTTTTTATATATGACTTCAGTATAACTGATCCTGTCCTTAAATCTAATTAAAACATTAATAACATCTGTCCCAAATAGATAGGCAAATACAAAATTGCCTATAGCATGGATCAAATCAAAATAAAAGGAATTTATATTGATAGCAATAAAGCTTCTAAAATTTAAAGGGTATATGAAGAATAGCCAATGCCATAGATTCATTATGTACCCATAAAGAAATCCCCAAAGAAAAGCAAATATACCTAACACTATTTTAGAGGGCTTTCTACCCATTTTTTTTAGAAGTCCAGCACTTGCACCTGCTAATCCCCATGCTATCATCTGCCATGGAGTCCATGGCCCATGACCAAGAAAGGAATTTGAAACTAGTGTGGAAACAACGCCTACCATGAATCCAAAGATTGGACCAAATACGTAACCACTGACTATAACTAAAAAGGTGGTAGGTTGTAGATTAGGTATTGCTGCAAAGGGAACCCTTGATACCCCAGCTAAGCCTGACATTGTTGCAATAATAGCAATTTCTTTTACAGATAGCTTCTTTTTTTCATAATAAACAAAGATTAGTATAAGACATGCCGTCACAATCAGAACAGAGATTATTCCATAATTCATATTAATGATCTCCTTCTATAAATGATCTATCAAATAAACTTAAGGCATCCCTAGGGCTAATTATTTTATCCTTTAACCCGCTAAAAAGCTTATTAATTTGAGTTGAATAAAATATTCCAGAGTCAAGGACATCATACTTTGATCCCACCTGTGCTATTGTTCCATCAAATACTAAGCATACCCTATCGCAATACTTTCCAACAAATTCTACATCATGGGTTACAAGTAGAACCGTCTTTTCTTTAGCCTTTAAATCCAGCATTATCTTTCCTAGCCTGTCCTTAATATGCCTATCCAGTCCTCTTGTGGGCTCATCCATAAGGAGTATTTGAGGCTCCATAACTAGTATTGAGGCTAAAGCCACCCTCTGCCTTTCTCCACCGCTCAAATCCCTTGGATTTTTGTCTCTATATTCTAAAATATCTAAATCCATCAATACATTTTCTATTATTGAATAATCCTTTATCCCCTTGTTATCTAGGGTGAATTTTAATTCATCATATAGGGTATCATTAAATAAATAATCATTTGGATTTTGAGAAAGGTATCCAACTTCACCCTTTACCGTCACTTTCCCCTTTGTTGGTTTCAATAACTTTGATATATTCTTTAATAATGTTGACTTTCCACTTCCATTTCCCCCCATTATACCTATAACTTCACCCTTATATGCCTTTAAATCCATTCCTTTCAATGCTTCATTTCCATTTTCATAAACAAACTCTAGCTTTTCTATTTTAATAATATCTTCCCTATCAATGTGATTGATAGCTCCTATTCCACTATCTACTTTATTTAGTGGAATATTCATTTTCTTTAATTCTCTTCTGCCTTCCTTTACTGTAAGGGGTAATTTTTCATTCCCAAGTCTTTTAAATAAATATGATACAGTAGGTAAGAAATTAGTATTGCTTGCATTACTCCAATTAACAAATTCCCTTGGAATACCATCAAATACAATCTCACCTTCCTCCATAAACAATATCCTATCAGCCAAGTGAAAGCATCTATCAATCCTTTGCTCAATTAAAACTATTGTATATCCTAGATCTTCGTTAAGCCTCTTCAATATATGTAATATTTCATCTGCAGTGGCTGGGTCAAGCTGAGATGTCGGTTCATCTAATACTAAAAGCTTATTTCCCATGGCTAAAGTGGCTCCTAAAGCCACTTTTTGTTTTTGACCCCCAGAAAGCTCGTAGGTTTTTTGATCCTTTATATCCATAATATTTAAAAAGCTTAAGGTCTCCATTACCTTTTTTCTCATCAATTCATATTCTGCTCCTATATTTTCAAGTCCAAAGGCAAGCTCTCTTTCAACCTTATCCATTACTAGCTGCTTTTCTGGATCTTGAAATAACATGCCAACTTCCACATCCGTCTTAATATTTCCCTTTATCTCTCCTCCATAAAACTCAGGTACTATTCTGTTAAATACCCTTCCTAATGTGGATTTTCCAGATCCAGATTTGCCAAGTAGTAATATAAACTCCCCTTCAAATAGGGATAAATTAATATCCTTTATAGCTGCCTTTTTTTGTCTCGGATAATAATATGTCATGTCTTCTATTTTAAAAATTTCCATCTTTTACACCCCCAAATAAGAAAAAACGGAATAAGTAAAATAAAATCTATAAAGATGATATATAATAATTCCATGTTCGTAAAACCCTTAAGTACAGGATAAAATTCATATCTTCCAATTCCTTTTACAAATGAAGCTACAAACACTAAAAATAGAATAATATTAGATACAATGAAGATATAATCTAAATTGTTCATTTTTATTTTTGAATAAGCAGTTCTTTTTGTTTTTCCATAACCCCTGGAATATAAAGCTTCGGCTCTATCTAAAGAACCTTCTAGAGCCGATATCAAGATCACCTTTAATATCGGATAGTATACTTTTATCCTTTTGATAGGACTTTTATGGTCAAATCTTACTCCCCTTAAAATCATTACGTCCTTAACCCTCATTATTTCTAATCTCAGCTTATGGATAATGTTTGTAGTCATTGAGAGTATTAAAGTAAGCTTGTGGGCATATTTTGAAAAGAAGCTAAAGCTTTCATCTTGATCCGTTAATATGCTGTAAAGTAAAAATACAAACATTATACAAATCAGTTTTGCGGCCATATTAAATCCATAGGATAAGGCCTCAAAGGTAATTTTTATTGTGCCAAGTACAGGTAGTCTTAATCCTTGCCATATAACTGTTCTACCTTTTTGTGACACAATGGGATTTACTATTATTATCAATATCGCCGTAGGCAACCCATATTTCAAAGTATTTATGAGCTGTTGTCTATGTCCTAGGATAACAATATTTAAAACAATTATTAGTAGTAAGGATAATATATAAAGGGGATGACTAAATGATAACGTTATCAAAAACAGAACTGACGAGTATACAATTACACTAAAAGGATGTACTTTAATCATAGGATCACCTTTAATTTTAAAATTTTTTCTTAAATCATAAACCAAGAACCTCTCCAAACAGGAGAAGTTCTAAGGTACATAACCCCATATATTATATCATTTTTTTCTTTTATTGGAAATATTTACTCAAAAAGAAAATAACAAAGGGGCTGTTGAGTTCAGCCCCAGTATTTCATAATGAATAAATATAGTTTACTCGTTGATTTTCACTTCATATTTGTCTCTTAATTCTGTAGTTTTACTTATGTATAGATCATTTTGCTTTTTGCCCAATAAGAACTGTCTTATTTGATCTTTAACTTCTTCAAAAGTGCTAGTAGTTGCTTCCTTTTTGTCTACCAACTTGATAATATGGTATCCAAACTGAGTTTTTACTGGCTCCGATACTTCACCTTTTTCCATACTAAAAGCAGCATTTTCAAATTCTGGCACCATTTGTCCCTTATTGAAAAAGCCTAGGTCACCGCCTTTTGCTTTAGATGGGCATGATGAATACTTTCCAGCAGCTTCTTCAAAGGCTGATCCATTTTTGATCTCATCTAATATATTATTTGCTTCTTCTTCAGTCTTAACAAGTATATGACTAGCTTGAACGCTTTCTGGAGTCTTGAAGCTTTCTGGATTACCATTGTAATAATTTACTACTTCCTCGTCTGTTACATTTATACTATTTAAAACCTTTCTAAGCCCATAATTCTTAAGAATATTTGCTTTATTTATTTCAAGCTCTTTTATAAATTCTTCTTCCTTATCATAGCTTTTTTCTATGGCTTCACTATAAAATAATTCTTGATTGATAAGCTCATCTAATATCTGCTTTTTACCCTGCTCACTATTAAAATTCATGTTCCCTTGAGCTATAAAGTTTTGTAAAAGTGCATTTACATCCATTTCAGTTATTTCTTTTCCATTAACTGTTGCTAAGATTTTGTTTTCACTCATTTACTTACTCTCCTTTTCGTTAGTCTATGGCTATGATAACAGATATTATTTATTATGTCCAATACTAAAAGAGCTTAAAATTATTATTTATGAGAAGTATCCATATTATTTGAAGAAATTGCATAATTATGACTTGGCACAATTGCATAATATATATGGTAGACAGTTTTTATAGAAGGTAATTATTCAATTTGCTCATTTAATCATTTCTTGAATTTCACGGGCAATATCCCAAGTACCAAATTCAGTATTCCCAAGTATAGTGACCTGTAAATTTCTTGTGGGATATACGGAAGACATCATACTTACTCCAGGGTCTTCACCCATAATATAGTACTTGAATATGTCATCACCTTCTTTTATCATCCATATACCGTATCCATAATAAAAGTCGCCATCAACTTGAATATAAGGCTTTAACATTGCTTCAGTCAATTCTTTACTCAAAACCTTATACTCAAAAATTCCTTCCCATAGTTTGCACAAATCCTTAGCTGTTGTAAAAGCACCCCCATCGGGCCCACCAATGATAGGTAGAGAATATATATTGGTTCTCCAGTCCCCTGATTCATCTTTAATATAACCATATGCTGTATCCTTTGGTAATTGGTCTAATGAAAAATATCCTGAACCCATCATTCCACATGGCTCAAAAATATTCTTCTGAATATAGTCTGTAAACTTCATTCCTGTGTTTTTCTCAACAATCAATCCCAGTACAATAAACCCTGCATTATTATATTTAAACTTCTCCCCCGGGGTAAAGTCCATATTTCCATCCTGAAACATCGGTAGAAAGTCCTTAGGCTCTTTAATATTATAGGTAGGTCTATCCTTCCATAGTTCTGAAAAATCATCCATTACTTCTTCATCGAAATAATCTGGAATACCAGCACTATGAGTTAATAAATGGTGAACTGTGACACTTTCATCAAAGTTTGGAAACCTAATATCCATACAATCCTTTAAATATGTATCAAAGGAAATTATACCTTTTTCGACTAATTGACATATGGCTATTGATGTAAACAGCTTACATCCTGAAGCAATACCAAACTTTGTATATACGGTATTGGGAATAAGATCACTTTTGTTTGCATATCCAAATCCACTCTCAAAAACTGTCCTTCCGTTTTCTTGTGCTAATACAACTCCAGAAAAATTCTTTTGTCTATCAATAATGCTTTTTATTATATCTAAATTTAGTTTCATTTTTATTCCCCCAAATTTTATTGTTTATTTTTCATTTCATAATATTAACTACTTTTATGAAGCATCATCGACTCCTGTTCATCCATAAACTGATTTGTATAAAGCCTATAATAATATCCTTTTTTGTTTATTAACTGATAATGGTTGCCCTCTTCTATAACTTTACCCTTGTTAATAACCAAGATTCTATCGGCCATGCGGATAGTAGATAGTCTATGGGCGATTATGAAGCTTGTTCTGCCCTTTAGCACTTTTCCTATGGCATTTTGTATGAGCTGTTCAGTTTCCGTATCAACTGAGGATGTGGCTTCATCAAGTACGAATATTTTAGGGTTGGCTAATATCGCCCTTGCAAAGGATATTAACTGCTTTTCTCCAGTTGACAATCTGCTTCCTCCTTCTCCAACCTCAGAATCATATCCATCCTTTAGCTTGATTATGAAGTTATGGGCATTAACTAGTTTAGCAGCTTTTATGATTTCATCATCGGTTGCATCTAGTCGCCCATATAATATATTTTCCTTTATTGTTCCACTAAAGAGGTGGGGGGTCTGTAAAACATATCCCAAATTAGAATGAAGCCATAGCAATGATCTTTTACGATAGTCCACTCCATCAAATAATATTTCACCTTCAGTTGGTTCATAAAAGCGACAGGCTAGATTTACTATGGTACTCTTTCCAGAACCAGTTTCTCCAACTAATGCAATTGTTTCCCCTGCTTTTACATTAAGATTAAATGTATCTAATACTTTCTCCCCTTCTTTATAGGCAAAGGATACATTCTTAAAGTTTATATTCCCCTTTATATCAGTCCAATTTTCTCTACGGGGTTTAAATACGTCCCCATAGACACTAACTATTTCACAGTTATCCTTGATATCCGGCTCAGTTTCAATCATAGAAATAATTCTTTCAGCTGAAGCCTGAGCCGATTGAAGCTCCGCAAATATTCTGGCAAGCTCTCTAACTGGTTCAAAAAACTGTATTGTGAAGGTAATAAATGTCACAAGGGTCCCATAACTCAAAACTTCCAATACTACGCCTTCTCCCCCTTGCCATAAAGCTAAAGCTGTGCCTATACTCCCTAGAGTTATTACTACAGGTAAATACATGGAAGAAAAGATAGCTGCTCTAACAGATGAACCATACATTTTACCAGTAATTTCACTGAACTCTTCTAAATTTTTTTCTTCCCTTACTAGGGTTTTTGTAGTCTTTGCTCCCATTATTCCTTCATTGAATGCTCCTGTTATACGAGAATTGGTTTTTCTAACATTTCTATAGGATTTTAAGATTTTCTTTTGAAAATAAATACTAACAATGCCTAAAAACGGTATTACTGTTAAAGCTAGTAATGCCAATTTCCAATTCATATATAACATTACACAGGATACTGTAATCATCATTGCAAATCCCCAAACAAGGTCAACTAACCCCCATGCAATTGTATCCCCAAGCCTCGTAGTATCCGAGGTCATTCGTGCCATTATCCAACCTATATGGGTTCGATCAAAGTATGAAAATGATAATTCCTGTAGTCTTTGAAATCCTGCCTTCCTAATATCATAGCATATTCCCATGTCTACCTTTGCAGCTTCTGAAATAAACTTCCAAACCACAATGGACTGAAAAACAACTAGCAAAACATACCACCAAATGAACCCCCGTAGGCCCTCAAGCTTTTGTGGAACTATAAAGTTATCAATGGCATACTTTGTCAGCATTGGAAATGCCACATCTACAGCTGCTAATATTGTCATCATAACCCCAATCAAACCCATATTTTTTTTATATGGTTTTGTAAACTGCAATAATTTTTTCCAAACATTTAAATCAAAGCCCTTATTATAATCTTGTTCCTTTATCCCACTCATTTATATCTATCCTTTCCTATTACTGCTTTGCCATGGGGACAGTCTCCATGGCAAAGCTACTTCCCAATTTCTTTAACCTTTCTCCAATCTCCTCTTTTCCCTATGAAGCAGCCTCTTCCAATTTATCATCAGAAGAAGTCTTTATTTCTTTATCCAGTTCTTCCTCAAGGGAATTTTGTAATGCCCAGATACGTTTATATAGTCCCTCTTTATTAATTAAATCTTCATGTTTTCCCGATTGTACTATTTCACCATCTTCAACAATTAATATGAGGTCTGCCTCTGAAAGGGTATTTATACGATGGGAGATAATAAATGTAGTAACATCCTTTCTTTTCTCCTTTAATGCTCTTCGTATAGCCAAATCGGTCTCTGTATCCACTGCACTCAATGAATCATCAAATATTAATACATTTGAATTTCTAATTATGGTTCTAGCAATGGCAACTCTTTGTTTTTGGCCACCTGAAAGAGTAACTCCACGTTCACCCACAGAGGTTTCATATCCCTTTTCAAAATCCAATATTACATCATGGATTGATGCTATTTTTGAAGCCTCGGATATTTCTGACTCCTTTATATCCTTTTTAGTAACTCCAATATTCTCTTTTAATGTCTTAGAATATAAGAATGGTTCCTGTAGAACTATTCCAATCTGCTCTCTAAGCCATTTTTTATTTATGTCCCTAAGCTCTATTCCATCTATCCTTATGTTCCCTTCATTATAATCATATAGCCTCAATAAAAGATTCACTAATGATGTTTTGCCACTTCCCGTTGAACCAAGTATTGCTACGGTTTCCCCGGGCTTAACATTAAAGGAAATATTTTTCAATATAGTTCTATCTCCATCATATTGAAAACAGACGTCTTTAAATTCTATCTCACCTTTGATTTGAGGTTTTTTCCCTTCATCTAATCCATCTTCAAGCTCTGCATCTAATATTTCATTTATACGTTCTATTGACACTAAGGATTTACCTAAATCAGTAAGTATCCTTCCCATCTGTCTTATAGGAAAAATTAGCTTTCTTTCATAGCTAATGAACACATAAAGCGTTCCCAATGTCATAACTCCAATTGAAGCAAAATAGGCTCCAAAGACTAACACTGCACCTATTTGTAGAAAGCATAGTAGGTCTGAACATGACCAAAACCAAGCAAGCATCTTAATTAATTTATAGGTTACATCCCTATATTCTGTATTTCTTTCATCAAATTTATCTACTTCATATTCTTGTCTGGCAAAGGCTCTTACTACCCTAACCCCACTTAGATTTTCCTGTAATACCGTTGATAACCTCGCCTCCGATTCATCGGACAGCTTAAATGCCTTCTGAACTTTAAAGAAAAATACTAGGGTAAATATAAAAACTAATGGGATCAATGATACTGCTACTAAAGTCATTGTCCTATTTAGGGAAACCATTACCCCTATAGAAAATACCAGTATAAATAAAACACGGCCAATTTCAACAAATTGGATAGATAAAAATTTTCTGATGGTTTCAACATCCGATGTACATCTTTGAATAAGGTCGCCGGTCTGAGCCTTTACATGATAATCAAAGGGTAGATGCTGTAGATGGTCATATAGCTTTTCTCTAATGTTTTTAGCAACGGATTCAGATGCCACTGCCGACCATTTACCCTTTAAATATAAGAATGCACCATTTATTACTGTTAATATTACTAAAATAGCCCCACATAACCATAGATTTTGTAGTAAAACTGATTTACCACCATTTGCTTGAATTAAGTTTGCAATCCATACAGGTACCTCCATTGGTTTATCTCCTATAATAGAATCTATAGTTACCCTTAATACAAGAGGAATTAATATCTCAAAGCATGTTGCAAAGCCTATAGCTAATACTGCTCCAAAATATAAGAGCCTATTTCCCTTCATAAACTTAAATAAAAGCTTTATTTTCTTCATTTATTTTCCCCCAATTCTGTCAATAAGCTTCTGCTTCATAAAAATCACAATAAATTACTTTTAAATCTTAATCACCATTTTCTACCCCCTTCAATACACAAAAAAACCATGGGCAGTTATACCCATGGCTTTAGTCTATTTGTGTATCAAAATAGTGATATTTATATAGACATACTATTATCACTAACTATGTAAAACAAAAGCCATAGGTTTATACACATACCTATGGCTATACTCTGCTAGTTATTTTATAGTTAGAAAATATCTAACAAGCAATACTGATAGTCCTAGGTCGCGTATTCGTTGTATAAGTTTTATAAGTTTTATATGAATATTTAAATCTAAATCCCTTGCCAATGATTAATTTTTTAACTTTCATCAACACGACCTCCTATCGTAAATTTCTATTTGCATATACAGTATATTATTTGTTAGCAAAATTTACAACCAATTTTGTAAATTGTAATAATTCTGTAATATAAAAACATAAAAAAAGGACTGATAAATCATCAGTCCTACAGATTGTTGACAAAGTCAACAAGATGGCAGGCAATTGAGAAATTTGAAGTTCGAGGCGTGCTTCAACCCAGAGGCCGTAGCGTATACAGAAATACGTAAGGGTTCTGGATTGAAGCAACAACGAAGAAATTCGGATTTGTCAACTGCCTGAAGGACTGATAAATCATCAGTCCTATTATCTTACCTCTATATAGGAATTACCGTCCAAAGGAATAACTACCTGTAATGGTGGCTTTTCTCCTAGAAGTCCTATTGCATATACCGTATAGAATCTATTTGGCTTTAAATTAATATTTGGAACATGTAATACTCTATTATCCGTTCCAGCTGCATATACATCTAGGGTATATATTCCTGGATCTAGTAAATCATAGTCTGTAATCTCTTTATATTCCACATCTTCAAATACATTAGTTCCATCTGGTAATCTGATATCAACAGCCGGTGCATTTGGAGATAAATGACCAAATCTTAAGTATACTTTATCCATTGGTACTGGCATAGGTGTATCTTCTATAGCATATAATGCTAGATCCTCAAGCTTATTGATAGCAGCTACTGTTAGGATAGTGTTGCCAGGTACATTTATATTGGTGTTTATAACTGGATTCGTGGTTGTTCCAGCTGGATAAACCTTTACATTATATACTCCTGGAGCCAATGGAAGATATTCTGTAAAGCTTCTGTACTTTAGATTTGAAACTACAGGTCTATTATTTAGGTATACATCTACAGGTGGTGCATCTGGGGATGCATGAAAAATTCGAGTATAGGTTACATCTACAGGCAGAGTATTTCTCCTATAAAAATCACCTCTATATAGGTTCATTGGATAGAAATTATAAAACCCAAACATCGTTTCAACACCTCTCAAAATACTATTTTGATCTTCACTAATAGAATATTCCAGTATTTTAAAAATGTGACAAAAACAAAAGCCGCTAAAGCGGCTTTCGTTTTTGTCACATTGAACCTTTTGAGAAAATACTCAGATTCTAAGTTTAATTTTCTAACCCTTACTAAAAAACTCCTTTTTCGTTTAAAAAATCTTTATACCTATGATCAACCTTTAAGATATGTTTTTCGATCCAATCAGCTATGAAGATAAGTATATCCATTGTAGCTTTTTTCTGGTCTTCATCAATATCCCCTAGATCAATTTCATTAACTTTGTTAATAAAGGCTTCATGTGCCTTCTTATGCTCTTCTAAACCTTCATATCCATATTTATACATCAGTTCTTCTTCGGACTTAAAATGATAAACCGTATATTCCTTTAGCTCATCTATGAACTCAATAATTTCATCGTAATGGTCTCCATCATCCTTAGAACGAACTAAAGCATGTAAGTTGGCACCGATATCTAACAGCCTTTTATGCTGCTTATCTATCTCAGCAATATTACATGAATACATTTCTCTCCATCTAAACATTTCATCCCCCCTTTGTTTCTCTTTTTTTGTTACTAACATACTTAAAATATAGGTTTTTCAAAGGTTATATTTTAAGGCACAATATTTTTATTAGCTGTTGAATTTCTCCAGCTTAATTCCTGTTCCATGACCATTTAAGTCCTGCTTTTCAAAGCTGTCATCTGAAACTCTTTCAATACTTACAGCCAATGTTTCTTCCTTAATATAGCTTTTAAAAATTTCTACTGCCTTAGCTATTTCATCATCCCCATCAAAATAAATCTTGATATTGTCCATCATCTCATAGCCATTATTTTTTCTAAGCTGTTGTACCTTTGAAATGAACTCCCTAGCAAAGCCTTCGTTGATTAGTTCGTCATTTAAGGTTGTATCTAAGATTACAAATAGATTATTTTCCATTTCTACTGTAAAGCCTTCCTTAGCAGAAATATTTATCATAACAAGTTCATTTGTAACTTCAAAGGCTTCCCCATCTAAATCAACTGTGATAGTTTCACCATTTTCGAGCTTAGGTGCCGCCACTGACGCGTCTAATTCACCTAAAACCTTACCGAATGCTTTTATATTCTTACCTAGCTTTGGCCCAGCAACTCTAAAGTTTGGTTTTAAACTAAAGTTCATGAACTCTTTTAAATCCTTAGCAAATATTACTTCCTTAACGTTTAGTTCTTCTTTTACAAGTGGAACTAAATCAGATACTAATTCTTCATATTTTCCATCTACCATTACCTTTTGTATAGGTTGGCGAACTTTTATTCTAACTGCTTCCCTTGATGCTCTACCAAGCTTAACAAGATTTCTAACAAGATCCATCTTTTCTTCTAGATTCAGGTCAATTAAATCTTGATTTGTAGTAGGATAATCGCTAAGATGAACCGACATATCCCCAGTAAGATTTTTATATATTTCTTCCGATAGATATGGAGCAAATGGTGCAACCATTTGACTTATACCTACTAATATTTCAAAGGTTGTGTTGTAAACAGCTTTTTTATCCTCAGTTAATTCTGTAGCCCAGAAGCGTCTACGGGAACGTCTTATATACCAGTTGGATAAATCCTCATTTACAAACTCTTGTATCTTTCTAACAGCCTTAGTCAGGTCAAATAATTGTAGATCCTGTGAAACCGTTTCTAAAAGACTATTGAATTTTGATAATATCCATCTATCTATCTGAGGTCTATCCTTATACTGAACAAAGAATTCCTTTGGATTTATACCATCAGTATTTGCATATAATACAAAGAAATTATACACATTTTTGATTGTACTAAAGAATTTACTTTGAACTTCCTTAAGTCCTTCTTCATCAAATTTAGTTGGAGTCCAAGCCGGTGATACATAAAGTAGATACCATCTAAGGGCATCTGCACCATACTTATCAAATAGTGAAAATGGATCAACAGTATTTCCCCTAGACTTAGACATTTTTCGACCTTCTTTATCTAAAATAAGGTCATTAACTAAGACTCTTTTATAGGATGATTTTCCAGTAACAAAGGTTGAAATGGCAAGAAGTGAATAGAACCATCCCCTTGTTTGATCTATACCTTCACATATATAGTCTGCTGGAAAAAATTCATCGAAGAATTTTTCACTGTTTTCGAATGGATAGTGATGTTGTGCAAATGGCATCGATCCACTATCAAACCAACAGTCAATGACATCCTTAACCCTTGTCATAGTACTTCCACACTTTTCACATTTAATATGGATATCGTCCACATAGGGTCTATGAAGCTCTATACTTTCATCAATATCTTCTATCGCTCTCTCGGCTAATTCTTTTCTTGAACCTATACTTGTAGTATGTTCACAGTCTTTACCATCACATCTCCAGATATTTAAAGGTGTTCCCCAATATCTACTTCTTGATATAGCCCAATCATTTAAGTTTTCAAGCCAGTTTCCAAAACGCTTTTCTCCAACATAGCCTGGATACCATTCAACACCATTATTATTTTCAATAAGCTTATCCTTAAGCTTTGTCATCTCAATATACCAGCTTGGCTTAGCATAATAAAGAAGTGGTGTCTTACATCTCCAACAATGGGGATAATTATGGGCTACTTTTTGTTTTTTATAAAGTTTTCCTTCGTTATAAAGCCATTTGATAATCTCTATATCGGCATCCATAACGAACATGCCTTCCCAAGGAGTAGTAGTATACTTACCTTCTTCACTTACAGGTTGAAGAACAGGAAGACCATATCTCATACCAGTATTGTAGTCATCCTCACCAAAGGCTGGAGCAGAGTGAACTATACCAGTACCATCTTCAGTAGTTACATAATCAGCAAGGGTCACAAAAAAGGCTTTTTTATCGGTCTTAACAAAGGGCATAAGCTGCTCGTATTCCATATATTCTAAATCCTTGCCCTTATATTCCTCTATAACCTCATATTCTCCTTCTATAACTGAAGGTGCAAGGTCTTTAGCTAGATAATAAAGCTCTCCATTTTGGGCCTTTACCTTTACATATGTTACATTTGGGTTAACAGTAACACAAACATTTGAAGCTAGAGTCCATGGAGTAGTTGTCCATGCTAAGAAATATTCATTTTCTTTATCTTTTACTTTGAATTTAACTACAACAGTATTACTCTTGATTTCTTGATAGCCCTGAGCAACCTCATGACTTGCTAATCCTGTTCCACATCTGCTACAATAGGGAAGAATTTTATGACCTTCATATATATAGCCTTCTTTATTAAACTTGTCTAAAATCCACCACACACTTTCAATATAATTGTTGTCAAGAGTAATGTAGGGATTTTCAAGATCTATGGCATAGGCCATACGCTTAGTCATTTCCTTCCATAGTCCTTCGTATTTGAAAACAGACTCCCTACATTTTTCATTAAACTTATCAAGTCCATAGGCTTCTATTTCTTGCTTGTTATTGAGATTCAACTGCTTTTCAACTTCAATCTCAACTGGCAATCCATGGGTATCCCATCCAGCTTTTCTCTTTACCTGATAACCCTGCATAGTCTTATATCTACATACTGAATCCTTTAATGTTCTAGATATTACATGGTGGATACCTGGTCTCCCATTGGCTGTCGGTGGTCCCTCATAGAATACAAAGGATTTTTGTCCTTCACGAGTTTCTACACATTTTTGGAGGATATCAATATCATCCCAAAACTTTGATATTTCTTTTTCATTTTCACTAACTGATGAATTCAATAATTCTTCAAATTTCTTCATATTTTCACCCTTCCTATATTAGTTGCAAGATATAAGTTCCAAGTTTCAAGCATTAAGCTCTTCCATTTGGGTCTAATAAAGCCTAACCCTTAGGTTTACCTAGATCATTCATAGAAAATTCAATACTTCCATAAATATTTTCAAACTTTTTATGACTAATCTAGAGTTAAGGTTCAAAATGACCTTTAATCAAAAAAGTCCCTAAGTCAATAGACTTAGGGACGAAATTCTCCGTGGTACCACCCAAATTATAGGTAAAACCTATCACTTATTAGAATTTAACGCACTCAGCGAGATATCTTACTGGGTTTCAGATATCCGGCTCAAAGGTGATTTTCATAAAGATATACATCGATAATCTTTCAGCCTAGGATCATCTCTCTAAAAAGTATATTCTAAACTACTCTCCTCATCATAGCCATTAACCTTATTGAATTTATTTAGGTATATACAATTTACTTTATTAATAATAATACCTTAAAAAATCATATTTTGTCAAAATTTTTTTTTGTTTTCTACAAATTTATTGAAAACAAACATTTTTATATCTACCCTAGGGGAGCTAGAATAGAATTATACAGCTACATCAAGTATTCTTGCCTTCTTTTAAATTTCTATACTCCTTAAGGCATATTCAAAAAATAAACTGGTCATCTTACTCCTACTTTTAATTCTTTTATCCTATACTCAATTACTCAAATGCAGTGTACTTCATAACTTCTATTCTTCTTCATAATCATTATATGTTGCCTTATATAACTTTCTATTATGTAAAGTCCAAATCTTATCGGAGAAACTTCCCGTCTTAGTACCTATTAGGTTTTTTCTCATATCATACATTCTTGCGTCAATTACATCTAAGTAATGTAAAATCTCAGCCTCTGGAATCATGGGTCTTTTAGGGCTTCCAAATTCTGGTTCATAATGATGTGAAAGAATCATATGCTGAAGTAAAGTTGTTATTTCTTTATCGGCTCCAAGTCTCTCAGATACTTTTTCAATATTTTTTATGCCTTGAATTATATGTCCTAATAATTCACCCTCACTAGTATATGATGAAACTATTCCAAGCTCATTTGAATCCATTTCTTCAAGCTTAGCAAGATCGTGGAGTATAACCCCTCCAAATAGTAAATTTCTATCTAAAAATGTATATATTTCGCATATTTTTTCAGCTGTTCTAAGCATTGTTAAAATATGATAAAGAAGTCCACCGTGTATTGCATGATGATTTGACTTTGCAGCTGGATAAAACATCAATTTATCCTTACTTTCTTTAAACATATAGCTTACAATATCATGGATATCCTTATTATTAATATCCTGTATATATCCTAATATAGTTTCATACATAATCTGTGGTTTTTGTGGTGCAGAGGGTACATAATCATCTATCACTAGACCATCATCATCATTAACAAGTCTTAGTTTCATAATTTTCAACTGTAGTTTCCCCTGCCATTCAGATATATTACCCCTTACTTTAATTAGTTTTCCCTCTGAATATCTGTGTTCATCTCCCTTATTATAATCCCATAATTTAGCATTAATTTCTCCTGTCTTATCGGCAAGATTAAAATCCAAGAAGGTCTTATTATTACTTGAGGTCTTTAAAATCATAGACTTCACGAGATAAAACCCTTCAATAAAATCTCCAACTTTAAAATCAATAACTTTCATATCAACATATATCTCCTCTATACTTTTAATTAATCGAGCAAATTGCATAATTACTTTCTATAAAAACCATCTACCACAGGTAGTTTCAAAATCCTAAAAGCTATACCATCAAATATGCTTATATCTTAAGCAATTAAATCAAGGATGATATTCGTATATGCAATTCCGCCAAGTAAGAGTTATGCAATTTTCTCAATCATTTATATTATAACATTTATGAGTATATATCTGAAAACTCTATATTAATTATTTCTATAAGATCACCCTTTGGTTCGTTTTTATTAGCCTCTCTGATTATATTATCCTTGGTTTCTAGGGTCTCTACTGGTAGGTCAATAATAAACTCACTGCCTTTGCCACATTCACTTTTTACAGTAATGGCCCCACCATGCATTTCAACCAATGATTTTACTAAGGATAACCCTATTCCACTTCCCTCATGATTTCTAGTAAATGACTTATCCACTTGTCTAAAGTGTTCAAAAATAATATCTATCTTATCCTTTGGGATCCCAATACCCGTATCCTTAACTGCAATAATTATATTACTTCCCCTATCATATATATTTACTAGTATGCTCCCACCGGGGTCCGTAAACTTAATGGCATTTGATAGAAGATTTAACATTATTCTTTCAATCTTATCAGGATCACAAGCGATGATTCTCTCCTCAATATTAGTATCAAATACAAGCTTTATTTTTTTATGTTCAATATATTCTGCTACTGAAAGGGTTATTTCCTCAACAATACTTACAATATTCTGATTCTGTAGGTGCAGCTCGTAATATCCAGCATCTATCTTAGTTATATCAATCAAATTATTAACTAGCCTAAGCAGCCTATAACAGTTTTGCTTTAAAACCTTTATTCTATTACGTACACACTCTTGTATATCCTGTAATGGCTTTTCGTTTACATACATCATCAATATCTGTATAGTTCCTAGTATTACATTAAGTGGTGTCCTTAATTCATGGGAAAGGTTTGCAAAAAACTGGGTTTTTAGTTTATCATATTTAATGGCATCGTTAAACAGTTTAATATATTTTTCTGCCTTTCTACGATCCCTTAAATCCCTAAGTAATATAAGCACAGCTTGCTTATTACTATAATTAAAAATCGTTGATGCAATCTCGACTTCTAAGACTTCGTTGTCAGACTTTCTTATTAGTCTAAGCTCATTAAATAGGGAAAAATTATTTGCTTCATTCTTCAAATTTTTCATAATAAGTGTTATATCGTCTCCTGGATATATATCCACAAAATCTAAGACATTTTTGCCTATGAAAGAATGTCTATTTTCAGCTCCTAAAAATTTTATTGCGGCTTGATTGGTATAAAGAATTCTGCCATCTTTTTGTAATATTATTGGATCTGGCAAAAGCTCAACCAACCTTCTATTTCGCTCCTCACTTTCACGCAAAAATTTCTCTATCCATTTTCTTTTTGTAATATCCCTGACTATAGAAAGTATCACTTCTTCACCAAACAATTCAAATTTGTGGGAATTAATCTCTACGGGTATTTTATCACCATATTTTGATATGTGTACAGACTCAAATGTGATATGACCCTCTTTATCAACTTTATTGATTTTGTTATAAAAATTACTGTAATGATTATCCGGTTTAATATCCTTTACAGTCATATTCAATAATTCTTTTCTACTATAGTTAAGTCTTTTACAAGCAATATCATTTACTTCCATAAAATTATGGGGTATTCCTTTTTCATCTACCTTATATAGGAAAATTGCATCATTTGCCTTATTAAATAGCTCTTTATATTTTTTTTCACTTTCTTCTAGGGCATTTAGAACTTTTTCCATTTTAGTAAAATCATGAACACTAAAACATATTAATTCTCTAGTTTTATATTTTATTTTATTACAATGGACCTTTACAAATCTTATCTCATCATTAGACGCCCGTTGTCTGATGTAAAAACTATCCTTTTTACCTTCAATAGCTGCTTTTATGGAGTTTTCAGTTTCTATATCCCTATTCAACATACTGAGATGTGAAATATACATATTGGTCATTTGTTCTTTACTATATCCATAAAAGGAGCATGCAGTTTTATTAGCATCAAATATTTTACCGTGACATGGCTCAACTAGTATCATTATCCTATGACTGTTTTCAAAAACATTTTGATATAATTGTCTATTTTCTTCAAGTATCCTTTGCATAGCTATTCTTTCACTAATATCCCTTAAAGCAGCACAAAATATAATTTTAGTTTGAATTAGAAGCTTAGTTATACACACTTCCACGGGCAACTCATTACCATCTTTTCTTTGAATTATCCAATTGAAAGTATATTTTTTATTCTGAAACCCACTATAAATACTATCATTCATTTTTGGAGAACTCCATTGAGCTTGCTTAGTGAGAGATATGTCAAATGGAATGTGTCCTATCAAATCCTGTTTTAATTCATATCCAAACATACTAACTGCAGCATCATTACAATCCATGATTTTACCATTTTCTAAGAGCATGTACCCTTCCCTTGAATTCTCAAAAAAAAGCTTACATATTTGACTCTTCTCATTGGCGGATACCTCAACATGTAATTCTGAAATTTTATTTTCGAGGTCTTTAATTCTTTGTTCCTTTTTATATAATTCAGATAAAATCTCTTTCTTAGTTCTTTGTAGCACTCAACAGCTCCCCCCTTTAAATGCCGGCACATTTTTAGAAATTATTAACTATTTTAAGTATTCAACATTTTGCCTATAATTCCTACCATGAATTACATAAATTTGCTATTTTATTCAATTTATATCCAAATACTTTTTAAAATTATAGAAATACTAATTAAAACACTAAAAAAGTGAAGTTTCTTGCAAATTCATGCTATAAAAACAATGTTTCCCTTATTTTTATTGGAACTTCGCTAATATTTAATTTTTATCAATTCAAACTCTTTTTTTGACATTATATGACATTAATAATGAGTATAATTAAATTATAATTCTATATTAAAGGATGATGTAAATGACCTCAGTAAATTCCTATGAGAATTTAAAGTTATTAGAAAAGAAGATACAATCATTACGATCTGTGATGCATGAGCTTATTGAATCTAAAGGAGATATAAGCGCTCCCGAAATCATTGAGATAAGTCAAGTACTAGATAAAGTTTTAGTGCAATACCTTAAACAAAAATTGATTTAAAATAGAAGGTAAAAATCTATTAAGCAAATTGCATAATTACTTTCTATAAAAACCATCTACTACATGTAGTTTAAAAATCTTCAAAGCTATACCACATATATTATGCAATTGTGCCAAGTAAGAGTTATGCAATTTCCTCACATAATTATCTTCTATTTTCCTATGTAAATTCTTTCTATTAGAGTATAATATATAACGTGTGCTTAAGTATATTTTTTAGTATAGGTGCCCTATGATAACGTAATAAATGCAGAAAGAGGGAAAGAAATGAATTGTATAGGTTTCATTGGTGCAGGTAATATGGGAAGGGCTATGATTAAAGGATTGTTATCAAAAGAAAATGAAGATAGTATTATTTTTACTGATTCGAGTTCCACAATAAGACAGGAAATATCCGATCAGTTAAAAATTTCCAGTTTTGAAAAAAATGCTGAAATAGCTTCAAAGTCAAAGTACATTATTATTGCTATAAAACCTAAGATTTACAAAAAGGTATTGGAAGAAATTAAAGGTTCTATGACACCAGATAAAGTAATCATCAGTATAGCACCAGGTATTACGATTAAAGCTATAAAACAAATTTTAGGTGAAAGTACAAGGGTAATACGATCCATGCCCAACACACCTTCTTTAGTTGGTGAGGGAATGAGTATTATTTCTTTTTCTGAGGATCCATATAGTGAAAAGGAGAAAAAAGAAATAATAGGTATCTTCAATTCCTTTGGCGAAGTAGAAATATTAAAGGAAAAACTTATGGATGCTGTTGTTCCCATTTCTGGCAGTTCTCCTGCCTATGTATATATGATGATAGAAGCCATGGCCGACGCAGGTGTATTAATTGGTCTGCCAAGAAAACTCTCTTATAAACTAGCAGCTCAATCGGTTTTAGGCGCAGGAAAAATGGTTTTAGAAACCGCCTCCCATCCTGGGGAATTAAAGGACGCAGTTTGCTCTCCCGGGGGAACTACTATAGAAGCTGTTGCTGTGCTTGAAAAAAGAAACTTTAGAAATGCAATTATTGAAGCAATGATTTCTTGCTATGAAAAAACTAAAAAATTAGATTAGCTAACTTAGCTAATCTAATTTCAGATTGTTGACAAAGTCAACAAGATGTCAGGCAACCTACCAATTTGAAGTTCGAGGCGTGCTGAAACCCAGAGGCCGTAGCGTATACTGGACTGTCAAACCCTATATTGCAAAATTCTTTTCTTTATCTAAATTCTTAAATGCTACTGAAAGCATTAGCTTTATACGGTTAAGCTGATTCACCTCACTGGCACCGGGATCATAATCAATAGCGGCAATATTGGCTAAAGGATATGTCCTTCTAAGTTCCTTTATCATGCCTTTTCCCGTTATATGGTTCGGTAAGCAAGCAAAGGGTTGAAGGCAAACTATATTATTTACTCCACTCTCTATAAGCTCAATCATTTCACCCGTTAAAAGCCATCCCTCACCGGTTTGATTCCCCAAGGATAAATGCTTTGATGACCCTTCTGCCACCTCATGAATCTTTTTGGGTGCTTCAAATCGTTTACTTTTATTCAGATTTTTTCTCATTTCTCTTCTATAAAACTCGATTAATTTGATGCCAACCTGACTAATCATCATCTTACCATATGTTCCTGACAGCTTTTCATATCTGACCCTGCTATTATAGGCACAGTATAATAGAAAATCGATCAGATCTGGCACAACAGCCTCTGCACCTTCCTTTTCTAAAAGATCAACAATATTATTATTAGCTGTGGGATGAAATTTAACTAGAATTTCACCTACAACGCCCACCCTTGGTTTAGCTAAATCCCCATGAATCTCAAGCTTGTCAAAATCATTAACTATTCCTCGAATATTTTCTGTGAATTCCTTTTTAGTTCCTGATATCAATGCACTCTGGCATCTATTTACCCAATGGTCATAAAGCTTATTTGCTGATCCTACTACCTTTTCATAGGGTCTTACCCTATATAATACACGCATTAATATATCCCCATATACTAACCCCATCATGAGATTATCTAGCATTGGAAGCGTCACCTTAAAGCCCGGATTTTTTTCTAGCCCACCTGCATTAAGGGAAATAACTGGTACATTGTCTAATCCTGTATCCTTTAAAGCCTTTCTCAAGAATGCAATATAGTTGGTTGCTCTGCAGCCTCCACCTGTTTGACTAATCATCACAGAAGTATTATGGGGGTCATACTTGCCGGATTTGAGGGCCTTCATAATTTGGCCTACCACTATTATTGCAGGATAACAAGCATCATTATGTACATATCTTAGTCCTTCATCAATTGCTGACTTATCAACTGAAGGTAATATTTCTATATTGTATCCTGATTTCTGAAATCCAGTTTTTAGAAACTGAAAATGTATAGGTGACATTTGAGGAGCAAGGATAGTATGGTTCAACTTCATTTTTCTAGTAAATACTATTCTATCTCGTCTATTTACCAATTGCTTTGACCCAGAATCTCTTTTATCCCTTTCCTTTATTGCAGCAATTAAGGATCTTATACGAATCCTAGCTGCACCTATGTTACTAATCTCATCAATCTTTAACAGGGTATAAATTTTACCATATTCCTTTAATATTTCTTCAATCTGATCAGTAGTTACTGAATCCAGTCCACAACCAAAGGAATTTAACTGAATAAGCTCTAAATTCTTCTGCCCAGATACAAATGTAGCCGCCGCATACATTCTTGAATGATATACCCATTGATCTATAACACGAAGGGGCCTCTTTATATTGGCTAAATGTCCTATGGAATCCTCTGATATAACAGCAAAGCCATAGGATTTTATCATCTCCGGTATCCCATGATTAATCTCTGGATCAATATGGTAGGGCCTACCTACTAATACTATGCCTTTAATATTGTTTTCTTTAATATATTTTATGGCTTCTTCACCTTTTTTTCTTACATCGTTTTTATATGAATCCAATTCTTTATATGCCTTTTCAAGGGCTTTACTCATTTCACCCCTTGTTATACCTTCTTGTTTCAATTCCTCCATTAACCGCCATAGTAATTTTTTAGGCTTATCAATGGGTAAAAAGGGATAGTAAAATGTAACTTTATTTGTTTTAAGAATATCCATATTGGCATTTATTATTTGAGGATAAGAGGTGACTATAGGACAATTATAATGATTCCCTGATGCCTTATCTTCTTGTCTATTATAAGGAATACAAGGATAGAATATCTTGTTTACCCCTTTTCCAATCAAATCAGTGATATGCCCATGAACAAGCTTTCCCGGATAGCATACTGACTCAGAGGGTATGGTCTCCATTCCCAGTTCATATATTTTCTTCGATGATCTACCAGAAATCACTACTCTGTAACCGAGTTCAGTAAAAAATGTGAACCAAAATGGATAGTCTTCATACATATTTAGTACTCTTGGTAGGCCTATAGTTCCCCTAATAGCTTGTTGTTTGGATAAAGGTTTATAGGCAAATACTCTCTTATATTTATATTCATAGAGGTCTGGAATATCATTTTCCCTTTTCTCTATTCCAGCTCCCCTTTCACATCTATTTCCCGAAATGAATTTTCTTCCATTTGAAAATTCCTTAATTGTCAGCAAACAATTATTTCCACATAGACCGCACCGCTTCATAGATGTTTCCATATTAAATAACCTTAGTTCTTCATTCTTTAATAAAGTGCTTTTATAGGTCCCTTTATAACGCTCTTTTGAAATCAGTGCCGCTCCAAAGGCACCCATTAACCCTGCTATATCAGGTCTTATGACTTCTCTCCCAATTATTTTTTCCATGGCTCTTAGGACTGCTTCATTGTAAAAAGTTCCACCCTGAACAACAACTTTCTCTCCTAATTCCTCTGGGCTTCTTAGCCTGATAACCTTAAATAAAGCATTCTTTATAACTGAAATTGAAATGCCAGCAGAAATATCTTCAACATCAGCGCCTTCCTTCTGAGCCTGCTTCACCTTAGAATTCATAAAAACTGTACACCTTGTTCCTAAATCAACAGGATGCTTTGATTTAATACCTGCTGATGCAAAGGTTTTTACATCCGTATTTAGGGATTTAGCAAAGGTTTCAATAAATGAGCCACACCCCGATGAGCATGCTTCATTCAACATAATAGAATCTATAACCCCATCGTTGATCCTTAAGCTTTTCATATCCTGCCCGCCAATGTCTAAAACAAATTCCACCCCTGGAAGAAAAAAGTCTGCAGCTTTATAATGTGCTACGGTTTCTATCTCCCCAATATCTATCTTAAGAGCAGCTTTTATAAGGTGTTCGCCATAGCCAGTAACTGCCGAATTAACTATTTGTATATTATCATTCAATTTACTATACAAATCCCTTAAAGCATTAATAGTGGATTCCAATGGATTTCCCATATTACTATCATAATGGGAGTATAATAGTCCTCCTTTTTCATCTATGAGTGCCAGCTTTGTTGTGGTAGAACCAGCATCTATTCCTAAAAAAGCTTTACCTGCATATGTATTTAAATCTACTCTTCTAACTTTATTTTTTCCATGTCTATCCCTAAACTCCTGATATTCACTTTCATCAGCAAATAGGGCTTGCATATCAACATCTTCTCTATCCCCCAATTTACATATACCAGGAACTCTTTCGTAGATACAATCAAAGGGAACGGGTTCCTCTTTTCTAGAGGACAATGCAGCTCCTATGGCTACAAAATACTGGGAATCCTCTGGATAGATCACATTATTATCCTTTAACTTTAGGGTTTCTATAAATCGCTTTCTAAGCTCAGACATAAAGTGTAACGGGCCGCCTAAAAAGGCAACATTTCCTTTAATAGCTCTTCCCTGGGCTAATCCGCTTATACTTTGATTAACCACTGCTTGAAGTATAGATGCAGCAATATCTTCCTTTGCGGCACCTTCATTTAACAAAGGCTGAACATCAGTCTTTGCGAACACTCCACATCTTGATGCTATGGGATAAATGATCTTGTGATTTTTTGCCAATTCATTAAGACCATATGCATCGGTCTGCAAGAGTGATGCCATTTGATCTATAAATGCACCGGTTCCACCGGCACATGTACCATTCATCCTTTGTTCAATTGAATCTCCAAGGTAAGTTATTTTTGCATCCTCTCCACCAAGCTCAATAGCCACATCTGTATCTGGAATCATGTTTTCAATCGCATTTGTACAAGACATTACTTCCTGAATAAAGGGTACATTAAGCTTTTCAGATATATTAAAACCTCCAGAACCTGTAATCATTACTGTTATAAGTTTTTTCTGCAATATTTCCTTAGCACTTTCAAGCATAGAAATTACAGTACTTTTTATATCTGAAAAATGCCTACTATACTTTTTGTATAAAATATTTCCTTTCTCATCCAAGACAGCCATCTTTACAGTCGTGGAGCCTACATCTAGCCCAACATTCAATATTTTGCCCATCTCTTGTCCCCCTTAAACCGAGATTAGTCATAGATAGTTTTCTAATTCCTAGGCAGCTTTGAATTTTCTATGGATAATCTAGGTAAATCTAATATTCCAATATTCCAAGCTTGTTTCCTATGGTATAACTGTCTTACATCTTAATCTTCAAATTAATGATCCAAACTAGTCCCTTTATTAATTAATATTTCTAACCCTTTACTTTTATAATCATTTTTTATAATCTGGAATAGTATAGAGAGTTTAGGGTAAATCTTTGTATTAGGAAACTATTCCTTTGGAAAAGGTCTTAACAAAATCCCTAATACATAAATCAATACCTATATCTGTATTGTACTTTTCCAGAATAGAAAAGCTGGTAAATATTCCAAAATTACTCGACAAAAAATTTATTGCTAAAACATGTGGATCTTTGTCTAAAACTCCTTTTGACTTCATCTTGGAAAAATAATCGGTTAATAACCTATTGAGTTCATTAGGAAATTTTCTTAGGGGCGAATCCAGTTTAAATATCAACTCATTGTTCTTTAATTGCATCAATATTATTCGCTGGTTTTTGCATAATATCTCTTGATAAACGGAACTAATCTTTAACAAATCCTTTTCTAAATTCCACTCAAGACCATTTGTAAAAAGTGTTTTTAATTTTGGTGAAAATATATATTTATCAAAGGCTCTTTCGAATAAGTTTCGCTTGCTTTTAAAATGACGGAATACTGTCATTTCACTTACTCCTGCTTCCTTTGCTATTTTCTTTGTTGTAACAGCCTTATAATCATTTTCCGAAAAAAGCACCATGGCTGATTCTAATATTTTTTCCGACGTACTCAAATTATCCATTAAATCCCTCCCAAGGTTTGTTAGTGCTAACTAACATATCAATTATATCACTGCCATCATCCATTAGCAATTAAGTTACCAATTTTTAACAATGACAAAAAAAGAATTTCTTATATCTTAAATACAAGAAATCCTTTTTAAAGAATTTAAAGAATATTTATAATGGCTGTTAAGCTCAATGTTGAAAGAACTACGAACAAAATTGTGCCTACTAATAAAGCCTTAATTCCCTTGTCCATTATACTTTTAAAATCTACGGATAGTCCCATGGCAGTCATTGCCATTAATATAAATAATGAGCTAACTTTAGTAAGTATCTCAGTAATCGATGAAGGTAATATGCCCAATGAATTAATGATTCCTGCTAAAACAAAATATAGAACATACATAGGAAATTTAGCTTTTTTATCACCTATATTTTCTTTATTAAAAAAGTATCCTAATACCAATGAAACGGGAACCAACATAAGTACCCTTGTCATTTTGACAAATGTTCCTATCTCCCCAGAGGTATCTCCCAGTGCAAATGCTGCTGCTAAAGCATGGGCGACACCATGAAGTGTAAGCCCAGACCAAGCTCCATATTGAACCTGAGTTAGATTTAGACTGCTAGCTGCAACCCCAGAGTATATAAGCACTCCAATTGCTCCTAAGAAGCTTACTATAGATACAGCAATCACAGAATCATCATCATCGGCATTTATACAAGGTGTCAATGCAACTACTGCCGATGCCCCACATATACATGAGCCTACCCCTATTAATGTTGCTAATTTATTATTTGCTTTGAGCAACCTGCCCAAGATTATTGCCAATATCAATGTAATAGGAACATAAATAATCACCATAGTAAGTATTTGTGGCCCAAGCTTCAATATGGCATAAATATTTAGCTTAAATCCTAATAAAACGATCCCTACTTTTAAGAGCTTTTTTAAAGAAAATTTCACACCAGCTTTGAAAATATCTTGTGTCCTAATCATGTTGTTGTAAATAATACCAATAATAATGGCAATTGTTAAGGCCTCGAGATTTATAAACGTTTTAATTGAATCATTCAAGAGGATTGATAGATAAGAAATAACAAAAACGAAGATTACCCCTGGTATGTAGTTTTTTATATTCTGCATTTATATTCTCCCCTAATTTCTTGGATATTCTGAGATACTTCAAAACTGATTTCATAGAAATATATTTTAAAACAGCTTCTTTTATATCACACACTAGAACTTATAAGTGTTTAATCCCACTTCTTCATTAAATTCTCTGTCAACCATTCCATCAATGATATCAATAACTATTTCACATGTTGCACAAATCACGGCTTCATTTAAGTGTCCCCCAAAGGCATGCAGTTCATGATCTGCTATGGTTATATGAAGATGAGTATATATTTCCCCATTCATTGTAGATATATTTCCAGTCAAATTAGTTATCTCAAAATCACCTTCAAATACTTTAGAAAAATACTCCTTTTTTTCAACATCAAATAATCCAACTTTAACTTTTCCAGCAGCTCCTAAGCCACTAACTGAAGCAAGGGTGATACTTTGTTCTTTACAAAACTTTGTAATAGTTTGTACAACCTCTTCACCCCTATCGATTCTCATGACTATCTTGTTGCCAAATCTTTTAAAATCCATATATATATCCCTCCTAGAAATTATCTTTTGTTTCTTTAGTCAAAGTATAAATTTTAAATTTAATCTGGTCAATATCCAATTTTGAATCGATTACTATCTCATCTATTTTGACATCGGTATTTAAAATTTCTTTAACATTTAATTCTATTTCTTTGCTTTTATCCTTAAATAATAGTTCTCTATTATAATCAACCAACCTGATATTTTGAGGATTTTCCAACAATGTATTTTCATATGCAGTTCTCGTTTCAAAAAATTGAACTGTAAGGATATCCCCTTGAATGAAGGCCTGTACATTTTTAGGTCCCTTGCCGGTAGATGATTTGATAAACTTTGCCATAAAGGTTTGAACCTTTATTTCTAGTTCTTTCTTTGTATCTTTTTGAAGAAACATCGAATTTATAATTGTCTCTTTAGCCCTCATCTTGTAAAGCTTCAATGCCGCCTTTTCCATAGCCTGAACTAGCTCCTTTGTATCAATAGGCTTTACTATATACTTATCAATACCTACATCTACTGTATGTATAACGGATTCGGCATCGGATATAGCAGTAGTAATAATAATAGGACATACCTCATCAATGTTTCGGATTTTCTTCGCCATTTCTATACCATCTATTTTGGGCATTTTTAAATCTGTAATGACTATATCGGGGTCGAATTCATTAAATTTTACAAGCCCTTCCTCTCCATCGGCTGCTAAGCATAGCTTGCCAACTCGTCTTTTAATAAATCTAGCTAACTGTTCCCTAACAAATTCTTCGTCTTCCACGTATAAAACCTTGAGATTATATAAAATGCTTTTATTCTTGTCTGACATCTTTATCAACTCCACTTCTTGGAACTATAATTGATACACATAAGCCATCATTTCGATTAGTAATATCGATATTCCCATGAAAATTCTTTTGCATAATAACCTTAGACATGTGAAGTCCCAGACCCGTACCTTTTCCTTTACTCTTTGTGGTGAAATATGGTTCAAAAACATCCTTAATGATGCTTTCATCTATACCTCCAGCGTTATCTTGTATCTGTACAACCTGCATACTACCCTTTGAAAAAATTCTTATATCAATTCTACGATGATTTAATCTTTTTTCAATTAATGCATCAATAGCATTTTGTATAATATTAAATATTACTTGTGAATACTGATTAGCATGGCCATAAAGCATGCCATCTTCAACAACATGTATATTTAATCCAATTTCATAAAGTCGTAAATATTCCTCAAGGAAATTAATAGTTGATTCAATATTAGATTTTACAGAAAACATTTCTTCTTGACTTTTGGGATTAAAAAAATATCTGAAATCATCAATTGTTTGTGACATACGATTAATAAGCTTATTAGATTTATGAACCAAATCTTCTAGATATTCTTCCGTTAACTCCCCATATTGATAAGCATCCTGTATATTTGAAAATATCAATCCTAATCCACTTAATGGTTGACGCCACTGGTGAGCAATATTGCCAATCATTTCTCCCATTGCAGCCAATCTTGACTGAAAAATCATTAATGCTTCCTTTTTATTATTTTCATCCACTTCTTTTTGAAACATTTTCTCTAATTCAATGTTAATACGTTCTAAATCTAAAGTAATACGATTTTTATTTTCTATATCGGAGTAATAGGTGCTAGTTTTTTTCCTATCGTAATAGATATCTATATTTTTTTGTTTTGACCCAACTGATATCTCCGTTGCAACTTGGTTAATAATTTTTCTAAAGCGTTCTTCGCTTCTTTTTAAAGCTTCTTCTTGAATTTTTCTATTAGTAATATCCCTAGATACTAGGATTAGCTTCAACTGATTTTCTAGTTTGAATAAATGTGCATTGACTTCTACAGGGATAGATTTACCTGTACTTGTAATTAGAATATCTTCAAAGATCATTGATTGATTTTTCTTTAAAGTCTCAACCATATGCTTGAACTTTTCCATATTTGAGTACTTTGAAATATCTAGATATGACATCTTTAAAAATGTTAACTTATCATAATCAAGACTCTTACAAGCTTTTTTATTTACTTCTAAAAACTCTGTAGGCAAATTATTTTCATCTAAATTTAGTACAAATACACAATCACTTCCGCTATTAAAAAGGCGTTCATATTTTTCTTTATTCCGAATCAATTGTATCTCTAGGGATTTTCTTTGTTCAATATCTTTTTCTAGTTCCATATTTAATTTATTTACCTGTTTTAATAGACTAGCTTCCTTTTCTAATTGTCTTTTATCCTTCTTAATTTTATAAATATAAAACATACATGAAATAAAGATTAATATGACAATAGTAATAACTATAACTGTTTCATATGTTTGATTTCTAATGAATTTTGTCATCTCTCCATAATCCATTGAGACAGTAACTATCCAAAACTGATCTCCTATCCTTGCAGGAGAATAGGCACTAAACTTCTTCACTCTTTTTTTGTGTTTATCGTGATACCATATGGAGTGATAAATCCCAACCCCAGATTCTCCATTCATCTGTTTTTGAACTAAAGCTTCGAGTTCTGACCAATCATAATCAGGAAATTCTTCCTTTCTAGCCCTCATTACATGTCTTCCTATGTCTTCTTTTTTGGGATGCATTAATAATACTCCATATCTGTCTTTTACAGAAGCATAACCTTTGCCCGTTCTAATCGGTTTAACAAATTGATCATAAATCTTATCCAGTTTGACCTGAATACATAGTATTGCCTCAATTTTCGAATCATAAAATACGGGCTCATATAGTCGAATAAAGAATTGTCCATCAAAGGAATAAACATTACTTACAACAGACGATTTCATTTTTATAACCCTTTGGATATCATCAAATAAATAGGGATGAATTGATAAATCATTCTTAGGATATTGATCAATAACCTGGGCATTAACCCCTAATAATTGTATTTTATCTATATTATCTTCTTGGATAATATAATATTCCTCTAAACTATTAAATTTTGTATTTAAACCATGGGATAAAATATATTTCTCAAACTGTTCTTTAAATAGTTTGTTTTTAGTGATGATTTGAAGATTCTCACTATGATAATCAAAATAACGTTCCAAGCTTCTCGATACGGATTCTGAAATAGTCAATAATTGCTGTTGTTCCTTTGATATTAAATGATCTCTTATATTTTTATAATTTATGTAAAATGCCACTATGATAATTATTACTCCAATTAAAGTGGCCAGTATCAATTTAATTAAATCATCTAATTCCTTTTTTTCTTCCATACTGCCATATCACTCCTCGATGACATTATATCACATATTCTTACATTTTTTTCTTGTTGATAGGAAATCTTTGCTTTCTATAATAGTATGATCACTGGCTGATATTTCTAAGGAACTACCATTTTAAGACATGGACTACTTTTTGAAAAAAAATGACATAAGTTTCGTCTTTGTATTCCTACTTAAACATTTCATACAAAAACTTGCAAACCTATGCCTGTAACCAGACTATTAATATTAGCCCAGATTATATAAATTTTTCAATTGAGCAAATTCCATAATTACTTACTACAAAAACTATCTACTATATATAGTTTTAAAATCCCCAAACCTATACCATCAAATATGCTTATATCTTAAGTGATTAACTTGAGTTGTGCAAATTTTAAATAGTTAAATTTACCAACTAATTTTACACATAAAAAACAGCATAAGTCCTAACACTTGTGAAAAAGCCGACGAGCCTACACAAGGAGGATTTAAACTTATGCCTATAACTAGTATTCCCAATAACAGTGAAGTTTTAAACTATATAAATAACTTAAATTTGGATTTTTCTAAACCACAGTTTAATCATCTCAAGAATTTAGTGACAGGCATAATTAGTATTGATAGCAAAAGAAATATTTCTAATTTATCTAGCAAAGTATTAAACAGTAAAGACAGAAGCTGTGTAACTAAGTTTTTAAATAATTCGCCCTGGGATGATAAATCCCTTGATGCTTGTAGGATAAACAATTTATTATCTTTAACTAAGCCGAAGGCTAATGAGACTATATTTATTGTAATAGATGATACAGTTATTACTAAAAGCAAAGATACCAAGCATATAGAAGCTCTAGGGTATCACTTTTCTCATACCGAAGGTAAATCCGTATGGGGACACTGTATAGTTTCGTCTCAAATTATAACTAAATCACACTCTGTTCCTTTAGGGTTTAAACAGTATTTCAGTGAAAGTTATTGCAATCAAAGGAATTTGACCTTTGAAACTAAACTTGAAATAGCAAATGATTTAGTTGATGTCTTTGCTAAGGCAAATACTTACAGACAGAATAAAATTTACATTCTAACTGATAGCTGGTTTGCATCCAAAGACTTTTTTGAGAAAAATTTATCCTGGGGATACCACACTATTAGTGGATTTAGAACCAATAGATGTATATATCCCAAAGGCATAAAAGTTAAGATATCTGACTTTATAAAATATACTTCAGAAGATGATTTTAAAGATGTTACTATAAAAGATAAAACATATAAAGTCTATAGGTACGAAGGTAAAGCCAGTGGTATAGATAATGCTGTAGTTCTAATATGCTATGAAGCCAATAAAACTAATCCTAAAATAGTAGCTATTTTATCTACTGATACGGAACTAAGTAGTAAAATCATTTTAAAGCATTACTCTAATCGGTGGAAAATAGAAACATCATTTCTATACCTTAAAGATAGACTAGGATTAAAGCATTACCAAATGCGTAAAATTAAAGGCTTTACAAGATTTTGGTCAATTGTCTACTTAGCTTATACTTTATTAGAGCTCTATCGAGCTAGAATAAGTCAAGAAAAATCTAAGCTAACGCTTGGAGATACAATACAGAAATTTAAAGGGGCTACCTTTAAGTCTTTAATCACACTGATATATGTTTGCTAAATTAAATATCAATTTATATGAGCTGTATAGGGTCTTTGGGCTAACGCCCTAGAATTTTTGCACAACTCAAGTGATTAAATTAAGGATGCTATTCCCATATTAGGTTTAGCCAAGTCAGAGTTATGCAATTTCCTCAATTAAATATTTTCATTGACAATATTCTTTTTTCTCTTAACTCTATCTTTTATAAAAGGATAAACTACTGAAACTACAGTCAAAGTAAGTAACACAATTGAAACACCTGATTTAAAGAATATACCATAATCTCCATCTGATATTGTTAAAGCCTGTCTAAAGGATTGTTCCATACTATTTCCAACTATAATTGCAAGTATTAGAGGAGCTGTAGGAATTTTAGCCTTTGACATAAAGTAACCCATAATACCAAAAATAACTAATAAATAGAAATCAATAACGCTATTACTAATTGCATATGTTCCAACGAAAGCCAGTCCTAATACTATCGGATATAATATTTTTGGAGGAATAGCCAAAACCCTTACAAGAAGTCCTGCTAATGGGATATTTATAACTGCTAGAATCACATTTCCAATAAACATACTTGCAATTAATCCCCATGCAAGGTTAGGATGTTGTTGGAACAACATTGGTCCCGGTTGAAGACCCAACATTAGTAAAGCTCCCATCATAACTGCTGTAGTACCAGAGCCAGGTACTCCAAGGGTAAGCATAGGAATTAAAGCCCCAACGGAAGCAGCATTATTTGCGGATTCAGGAGCTGCTAAACCTTCTATTGCACCTTTACCAAACTCTTCTGGATGACTTGACATCTGTTTCTCATTATTGTAAGCCATAAGGGATGCCATAGTTCCACCTGCCCCAGGAAGAGCCCCAATAAAAAATCCTAGCGGCGCACTTCTAAGGATTGGCCACTTACTCCTTTTCCACTCTTCTTTAGTAATCCATATTTTACCGAATTTGGTTTGCATTTTCTTTTTGCCTTCTTTTATCATCTTAAAGCTCTTAAATACTTCTCCTAAGGCATATACTGCAATAATTACTACCAAGAAATCTATTCCCGTCTGAAGCTCCAAAATTCCAAAGGTAAATCTAGATACTCCCGATTGGGCGTCTATGCCTACAGTCGAAATCATAAGACCAATAAACATGGAAATGAAGCCCTTTGTTAAATTCCCCTTTGTCATAGAAGATGTAGCAGATAATGCAAAAACCATAAGCATAAAATATTCTGCTGGCCCAAATTTCAATGCAAATCTAGCTACAGGTTGTGCAACAAATACCATAACGATGGTAGCAAGAATACCACCAATAAATGAAGCTATGGCAGACATAGCCAGTGCCGACTCCGCTCTCCCCTGCTGTGCCATAGGATAGCCATCAAAGGTTGCTGCTAAAGCAGCACCATCACCGGGTGTATTGATTAGTATTGAACTTCTAGAACCTCCAAACATCGCTCCATAATAAACACCACACATTGTAATAAGTGCGGCTTCTGGTCCCATAGAGAAGGTAATAGGTAATAAAACAGCTACCCCCGTGGCAGGCCCAAGACCTGGAAGCATTCCTACTATAGTTCCTAAAATTCCTCCTAAAGTTACCCACATTAAATTAATCGGCTGTAAAGCCACCGAAAAACCCTTTAATAGATAAGCTAATGCGTCCATTATATCACCCCCTAATTAAAGATTTATAAAAGGCATAACAGGTAATGTAACACCTAGAAACTTTGAAAAAACAATATATATGAATAAGCTAAAGCATACCGATATAATTGTATTTGTTTTCCAATTTTCCTTTCCATTAAACAACAATAATATAATTTCTAAAAATACTATTGTTGAAATCACATAACCTAATTTATTAAAAATCAATCCATATAAAATACAAGTTAAGCTTATATAAATAATCAACTTAATATTTTCATTATCATGCTTTTGACTACTTTTTTTCCCTTTAAATCCTGATTTTTTTATTTCCTTCAGGGATAAAACAACCCCCAACAATATCATTAATACTCCAACTCCAATTGGAAAAATCTTTGGTGCTAGAGGGTTACCTATTGCCGCTTCAGGTAATAGCATAGCCTGAATAGTATAAATAATTCCTATTAGTGTTGCAAGCATTCCTGCTAAAGCTGATAGATTCACAGTGTTCACCTCGGCTTTACTTATTATAGAAGGGGCTGTCTCAAAGGCCAATTCCTTGAGTTTTGACCTAAAGACACCCCTAAATTAGACTCACTACTTCTTAAGCATACCTATTTCAGAAAGTATTTCTTCGTATCCCTTATTAACTTCTTCTAAGAAAGCTTTAAATTCATCTGATTTTTGATATGCATCGTCCCAACCATTTCTTTTACAAGCTTCTTCCCATTCAGTAGTTTTAACCATTTTGTCAAGGGTTTCTGCCCAGTACTTAGCTGCATACTCTGGCATTTCAGGTGCCCCAAAAAGTCCTCTCCAGTTGACAAATATACCATCTATACCTTGTTCTTTACATGTTGGAATATCTGCAACTGCCCCAGTCCCAACTCTATGATCAGCTGTTTGTGCTAATGCTCTCATATCTCCACTTTCAATCAACCCTGTAACTTCACTAAGTCCCGTAGATAATATATCTATATGTCCACCTAATAATTGACTGTTAACACCTTCTTGGAAACTTACATAATCAATTTCCTTTAAGTTCTCTATACCAGCAGCCTTTGCAATCATTAAGAACTGAATATGATCCATACTTCCAACGGAAGATGCTCCACCGATTTTTACACTCTTAGGATCCTTTTTAAGGGCATCCATTACATCGTTAATAGTTTTGTACTCTGAATCACTTTTAACAACAAAAACAGCATAATCTGCAATCAATCTAGCTAGGGGAGTAGTATCCTTATAGCTAAGCTTTGTAGTACCATTCAAGTTTGTTAATAGTAGTGGTGAGGAATAAACGGAGATTAGCCCATCGCTGCCTTTTTTCTCCTGCATATAAGCAAGGTTTACGCTTCCACCTCCACCAGGTCTATTTGTAACTGGTGTTGGAACTGAGGATAATTTTGTATCCTGTAATACTTTAGAAACTGTACGAATAGTAAGATCCCATCCGCCACCGGCACCACCCGGTGCGATAAATTCCATTGCTTTTTTAGGATATTTGTCGGCATCTGATGTATTTGCGGTATTCCCACTATTTGCATCCTTTGCACTACACCCTGCAAAAAGACTTGCTCCTACCAAGCTAACCGCTAATAACCCTGCTAAAACTTTCTTTCTTAGTACCACTTAAATTCCTCCCTTAATTTTCTTTATTTTTAAAATACGTCTCGGCAGTATCATGGATATATAAAAGCATTTCCTCAACACTATGGGCTCTACTTCTTGAGCATACCCAAACGTATTTATCACACAAAAAGCATTTCCTTTGGGCTTTTCCTATCGTCCCACGTCCAATAGAATTTCCCGAAGAATCAATCACATCAAAGTCATATATTCTTCCTAGGTTATCCTCCTCTTCAATTTCCGTACAAAGTATTTTTATTTCTTCTGCTTTTTTATCTACTACAAGAAATGCCATTGGTCCAGTAGCTTTAAAAAATACCTTTTCAAAAATAGGGTTAATATTATGCTGCTTCAATGAAGCTTTAAGCAGCTTTAATCCATTGCTAAATATCTTTCTGTATAGCTGACCATCTTTCTTCGGCCCTGGGATGTTTAATTTAAAAGCTATTAATGTATTTTTATAGCTCTTGATTAGCATATTTTGATATATAACACGATTTTCTCTCTCTAGTAAAATAGACTCAATATTCTCGTTAGTAGTCACCTAGTATATCATCCCCTGCTTACCTGATTGATAACATCTATGATACTTCCATCACGGTATTCAACTACAGCAACAATCTTATCTGTATATTCAATTGGCTTTGGCTCTCCAGTAGTCCTTAATGCCATATCCCTTAGGTCTTCAATGGTAACAATAGGCAATCCTCTATCTTTAAGGGCTTCAATTAAATCCCTACGTCTTGGATTAATAGCTATTCCCCTATCAGTTACTAAAACATCCACTGTCTCCCCCGGTGTGATAACAGTATTTACACGATTTACTACAGTTGGAATTCTACCTCGAATAAGGGGAGCAACAATTATTGACATCTTTGAACCTGCGGCTGTATCTGAATGGCCTCCAGAAGCTCCACGTATTACTCCATCGGAGCCAGTTATCACATTAACATTAAAGTCTATATCTATTTCTAGGGCACTTAATATTACCACATCTAATTTGTTTACAAAGCTTCCTTTGTTATGGGGATTTGCATATAGCGATGCATCTATTTCATGATGATTTGGATTATTTATGATTGACTCACAAGCCGCCAAATCAAAGGTTTGCACATCAAATAAATGCTCTATAAGCCCCTCTTCATAAAGCTCAACCATTGGCTTTGTAATTCCACCTAATGCAAATTTCCCTTTAACTCCCTTATCCTTCATCTCTTCCTTTAAAAATCTTGTAACAGCTAATGATGATCCTCCAGACCCCGTTTGAAATGAAAAACCATCTTTAAAATATCCTGAATTAACTATAACTTTGCTGGCATACTCTGCAATTAGCAATTCCTTAGGATTTTTAGTATACCTAGTTGCCCCAGAGGCTATTCCATTTGGATCTCCTATGGAATCCACCTTTACAACATAATCAACATCGGTCTGACAAATACTTGCAGGAAAATTGGGATAAGGCACTAAGTCATCGGTAATGAGAACCACTGTATCTGCATACTTGGCATCTACTTTAGAATATCCCAATGACCCACATATTGTATTTGCTCCCTTACCACTGGCATTACCATACTCATCACATCGGGGCATACCTAGAAATGCAATATCAATATGTATATCTCCTGCTTCAATAGCCCTTGCTCTACCACCATGGGAACGTATAACAACTGGCTTTTTCATTATCCCATTAGAGATGGCTTCTGCTAATTCACCCCTAACCCCACTTGTATAAATTCCTGTAATCACTCCACTTTCTACATACTTCTTAAGTGATTCATGAACGGTGGTCAGAGAACTAGGAGCGATTGTAATATCCTTGATGCCCATTTTAGCTATTATCTCAATTACCATGTTTATAATATAGTCACCATTTCTAAAATGGTGGTGGAAGGAAATCGTCATTCCATCCTTTATACCTGCTTTTTTTATGGCTTCTTCTAAGCCGTCAATTACTTTACTATCCTTTGGTTTTACCTGCCTTAACAGGGGGGCTGCTTTTCTTCCGACTGGTTCATTTTTAAAGGGTGCAGAATAGTTATGTACCTCTTTATATCCAATAATACTTTTAGGAACTTCCCGTCCGATGGAATTCTTCATTTTACTGTCCCTCCTTCTCCATACCAGATACCTTAGCTAATTCCAATATTCTTTCAGCTCTTTCAACAATAGGTTTATCGATCATTTTTCCATTAAGGGAAACCACTCCTAAGCCCTTTTCCTTGGCTTCTTTTATTGCTTCTATAACCCTTTTGGAGTGCTGTATTTCCTTTTTATTAGGTGCATATATTCCATGGACTGGAGCAATCTGTCTTGGATTTATTATGGACTTTCCATCAAATCCCAATTGTTTTATATGCTCAACTTCCCTACGAAAGCCCTCTTCGTTGTTTACATCGGAGTAAACAGTATCTAGTGCATATATTCCTGCGGCACGAGCTGCCACTAGTATTTGACTTCTTGCATATAAAAGCTCTATTCCCTCTGGGCTCCTTTTGGTCTTCATATTTGTTACAAAGTCCTCTGCTCCAATTGCTATACCAATTAATCTTGAACTTGCCTGAGCTATTTCCAATGCGTTTATAACACCTAATGGACTCTCAATTGCACCCATCATCTTAGTTGAACCTATGGGGCGTCCAATTTTTCTTTCAACCTCTTCTATTATCTCTTCTACATCCAATATATCCTGAGCCGTCTCTGTCTTAGGCAGCCGAATAACATCTACTCCAGCCCTGACCATGGCTTCTATATCATTTCGACCATAGGGCGAATCTAATCCATTAATTCTTACAACAATCTCCGTATCCCCATAATCCATGGTTTTTACAGCATTATAAACCAATAGTCTTGCTGAATCCTTTTCTGAAAGAGAAATGGAATCCTCTAAATCAAACATCAATGAGTCTGCTCCATAGATATGGGCATCTGCAAGCATACCAGGGTTACTACCTGGAACGTACATCATTGTTCTCCTAAGTCTCTTTTCCATCTATAATAACCCCCAATCCATCTCATTTTCCTTCTGTGCTGACCTCATAACTGCACTCTGTACCCTAGCACGTATAGTACAGTCTAAGGCCCCACGATCAACTGCCCTTACTATCACATCGGTTACATTTAACTCTTTAAGTGTTTCTAATATAACTTTTCTAATTTGATCCCCAAATTGCTTTTCCACTGAGCTGCTTAGATATATTTTAATACCAGACTCTTCATTTTTTTCTATTACTACATTGATATCACTTGATTCCATTGTTCCTGCCATACCTGTCTTTACAATTTTCATTTTTGTCCCCCCTTTAGGTTGATTTCTTAGTACTCCTTAATTAAGGCATATGGAAAGAAATAGTTTAAATAACAAGTGAAATGACCTATTTATTTTTTGAATATGCCTAATGTCTATTTAAAGAAGCATCTTGAATTTTTTTTATTACAGCTTCACCTTCCTTTGAAGTTAAAAAAGAATAGGTTGAAGGTGGAACTATGTCCCTAGTTTTTTCTATTTCACTATTTAAAATATATGATCTAACCTGCGATGCACTAATATATACATCATCCATAGATTTTCGAGGAATCTCCTTTACCTCAATTCCATGCTGGGGCAATATTTTCTTTAATGACTCATTATATGTATTTGTGATATCACAATATGGTTCTTCACCAACATATCGTCTATTTATTCCAAGGCAGGGCCCAATATATTTCCCAAAAACCCTTGCATCTAAAGCGGTATGCAATTGAGCAATCTGGGATTTTTCCTTTATAAAATATGATGGAAAGGTAGCATTTGAAATAATATAATTACCGCCTTCATGGATAGTGACATTTTTAATATCCTTTACCCCTTCCTTTATCAGGCTCATTCGAATCCCATAGGGAAAACTGGATTCATCAGAGGATAAAACGAAAATATGTAAATGATCACTTTCCCTCGATGCCCTTTCAATTAAGTACCTATGTCCAAATGTGAAGGGGTTTCCATTCATGACAATAGCACTTATCCTTTGCCCATCTACTTTGTACCTTCCCAATTTATCTAAATAGTTTCCTAAGCCATCAGGTCGATTTTCCATTAGTACTACCTTATTATCAACCTCTTCTATAACATGAAAACCTAAAAACTCAAAGCTCTTCTTAGCAGATGGTTTTGTAAATAAAAATATATCGTCCACATTACGTAGGTATTGAATGCGTATTAATTCACTCATAAGCATATTTAATACCTTTCCTCCTTGATAAAGCTTATTTACAGCTATACACCTCAAGGTATTAGCTTTGACTCCACCCACAGCAATTAATTTTTCTTCATCAAAAATACCTACCATTTCTTCTATTGATGGGTCTATAGTCAAATCATTCTGCTCCAAAAGATTAAGCACTTTTTCCATTGTATTTTCTTCATGAATATTTATTTTTTGGATTTGAAATTCATCATATGCCATAGATACCTTTCCTCCAGGCTAAACATGTATAGATTCACCCTAAACTCTCTATAAATGGGTTCTACATAATAAACAACAAAAAAGGCCAGCATATAAAATTCCTAGAATATCTAAGAATTTTATATACTGACCTTTGATAGCTTAACAAATTTGTTATCTCTCGCTTTGTCAATATACATATTATTAAATTGCATTTTAAGACTTTATGATTTTCTACCCCTCTTGTCTTGTTCATGGTCTACACTCAGCATCCATAACAAGCCCAAGAACATGTTAGAAAACGTTTTTTCAAGTTTATTATACAACAAAATTTATAAGAATACAATATTTTTTATTGCTTTTTTTATGCATTCAATGTCTCTATAAAATACATCATTATGGTAACAGCTAGTAAATCAGCTGAACCCCCAGGGCTCACCCAATGCTTTATGCACCATTGGTCAAATCCCTTAATAGCCTCAATCCCTTCTAAAGAAAAAATACCGCCTATCTCAATAATTCTTTTGCCTCGATTTTGTACCTCTTTTAGCATTTCAATATTATGACGTCCAAGAATATTTGAATCCTCTGTATGGGCCATTAAATGTAATAACACCTGCACCAATCTGTCATTCAGTGATCCTGTTTTAGATATCATTAGTTTCTTTAACAAAGGCAATCCATAATCCATAACCGTTTTAAATCCTGATGCAACTTCTCCTCGTATCCCAGTAACTCCATATTTTACATATAATTTCTCACCATAGGTTAGCTGCTTATGAAATGTTTTACTTGTTAATTCCCTTTCAACCAAGCCCTCCGTCATATATATTACTTGTTCACATATATCTGGGGCACACCAAGTACGATTTGGATTCATCCTATAAAGATATCCTATAACTGCACATATAATTCCTAGGGAAAAAACCAGCCCCTTATGGGTGTTTACATTTTTTGTAATAAAAAACATTCTTTCTTCACCTTTGATTCCGAAAGATCGAATGGACTTTAATAGATTTTTGATAGACCCCGTATGTTCTATACCTGCCAACGTACAATCATAAAACATTTCTCCAAGCACAGAGCTACTATCCATGAAGGTAAAAAAATTCATATCATTATGGGCCCCGTTATTATTTCGGTCTACTAATCCTGGTTTTGGCGTAGCAGAGACTTCATAGAGAAGAGAACGAACAGCCATGGACTCTATCTCTTTTGCAAAACAATTTTTATTCTTCAAGATCATCTCTCCCATGTTTTCCAAGCATATCAGCTCCAATAATACCTAATTTGTTTTCTCATATACTATAAATGATAACCCATGTTGCTAATTAATTTCAAGTATAAAAAGGGGAGGACGGGGATGACCAAATACTAATTTTAGATATATTTATTTTTTCTTCCTCATTATCAAAATAGAGCTTACTATGATAAAACATAGGATAGCTGTAATAAAAATAATGTAATTCCTTATTTGCTTATTTGATATTATTTTTTTTATATCCTTCTTTTTATCTTCCTGTTCTTTGATAGGCTTTTCTTCTTTTTTATCATCTGGGATTCCATAATAGTTTGACTGTACATTACCTGACTTTCCTATTATTACTGCATTTCCCCTTAATTCATTTATAAGCTGAAAGTCAGTCAAAAACTCCTTAGCCCAGCTTAACCCTTGGTCTTTAGTGGCAGTAATTATAAGTGCTTTTTTGCTTTCATCAAATGGTGATTTAAGAAGCTGCAAAGAAGCTAAATCATTATTATAATCATCTAATAATGTTATCCTTTCATTAGATATAAATCTTTGAAATTCCTTATCAAACTTAATGTGCAATTTATCATTCATAGATTTTATAATACTATTTTTAATTGGAGTCCCAATAATAATTAAGTTCTTATCCTTAAATTGATTAGTATCTCCATCAAAAATTAAAGCTTCTATATCATCCAAACTATTAACATTACGACCTAGGGCACTAGCTATACTTCCCACTATGCTCATTTCGTAGGAAGATGGACTTCTAGGAACTACTACCATCAGATCATTAAATCTCTTATTTGTAATAAAAGGATTTTCATAGTTCTCAAAAAAACTATCATTTCTTTTTTCATGGGGTAAATATAAGTATGATTCATTTGAAATATATGCCCAAGAGTTGCTATCACGTCTATAATTACAATCTTGACTATCTAATTCTAGATAAAAAACTATTTCAATATTATAATAATCGTTTTCTTTCACTTCTTTAGGTATTTCTATGTCAAATCCATCATTATTTGCGGTTTCATAATCCAGCTTTTTACTTCCAATTGGCACATCATTCAAGTATACTGTTAACACGGATCTTTCAAAATTTAAAACCTCAGAATACCTCATATCAATATGTAAAAGTGATCCCTCTTTTACAATCCAACTTTTAGGTATATTAACCCCAAAGGTAGCTTTTTGATAAAATATTCCTTCTAATTTAATGTTTGAATAACCTAGGTCTTTTAGGTAAATATACTGAGATTCCTTTGGGCTTTCCTCATCCATCTTTAGTATATTAGGTATAAACTGATAGGATTTATCCATTTGGGCTATGATATTATCATTAGATAGTGCCTTTACAGCCTGTTGACTGCTTTTTTTATCATCAGATAATATAATTAGCATCTTATAATTACTATTATAAGGAGAACCTAACTCCTTAATCAATGCATTATTTGAACTCAAATTAATTTCTTCCTGGGATAATAAGTCCAATATTTCCTTTGGAGTATTATCCTTGCTTCCAATATAAATTATATTACTTTTATCCTTATTAGCAGCTTCACTGAACCTTGATATATTAATATCTAGCTTTGAATAGGGATATCTTTGCCCAAAATTAGCTGCTAAAACCATGGCCGCATTTACCTCATTGCTGCTAAAATTATCTGGTATAACTATCATATTGTTTAATGGGTTATTATTTGTTTCTTTTAAGTATGGGTATGGATATTCTTTTAAACTCAAGCTATCATTTTTTTCCGCAAATTCTATATGAACATAGGAGTCTTTATGAAATACTATCCAATTCCCTGGGTTTATGATATCAGTACAGGGTTCATCTGTGATTCTATGATAAACCTTTATTTTAACTTCATTAAATCCTTGCTGAATTTTATCTAATGGAATAGGCACTCTTATCTTTTCTTTGTTTACACCCTTATCATATAAAAGAACGCTGTAAATTGGAGAATTATTTACTTCAATGGTTAAAGTGGAATTTCTATAGTTCTTTATTTGACTTTGACTAAAAATCAATTCTAAATAGGAGTTATCCTTAACCTCCCAGTACTTGTTGATGTCAACAAAAAATGTATGACTTCCAAAAATACCATCTATGGTAATATCCTCATTTAAATGATAGTTCTTAGCTTCTATTTCTTTAGTTACACCGGCCACTTTGTATAGATTTTGCTCTAGGCTATTATTATTAGTAGTATTACTCTCTCCAATAATTATCTTCTTTACATATCCATCAATTCCTATTTTTGTAAGATTCTTGAGGACTATGTTCGCCTTAAGCTTATCTTCATATGGTCCTATATAAATCCAAATTTTATCTTTTTCCTCCTTATATGCAGGAAGTTCATTCTTTATTAAAAGATCATATACCTTGTTAGCATTATATTGACTCTGAAACACTCCTGCCTGGACTACATATTTTTCATTGGCATTTGCTTGGGTATAGATTAGACTAAGATTTAAAATACAAATAAATATTACACATGAAATAAAGATTTTTAATTTTTTCATTCTCTCACCCCAATTTAGAACCTCTCTGTCTTATACCACTTCGTTTCTTTTTTCAATAAAACATCCTTAAAATATAATATTATTCCTTTGATAGCAACTACCATCCATAGCTGGCAATATGTAAAATACATAAGTGCAACTATTAAAATATTTTTGTAGTTACTTTCTCCCTTCTCCATGGTTAAGGTTATGCTTACTTCTAGAATAAACAAAATATAGGCAAGTATCCAAAGGAGTAAATAGTTGCTGGATAAGCCTATCTTTATATTAGTAAATAACCCTAATATAAAAATAATGTCTGATATTATAACCGATGATAGAAAGAAAAAGTATACGGAAAAAAAGTAATATAAATCAAATAAAACACTTTTTGTTTTTTCCCTAAAAATATTTCTTATATATTTAACAAGTACATATACATTTCCCTTTGCCCATCTTGTTCTCTGCTTGAACCAAACTCTAAGCTTTTCTGGCTCCTGTTCCCAGGTGACAGCCAAGGGCATAAATCCTATTCTATAACCCATTTTATATATCCTAAAGCTAATCTCAGTATCCTCTGCTATAGCATGTATATCCCATCCTCCAAGGGCTTCCACAATACTTTTTCTAATGATAAAATTAGTTCCTGGAATGGTACAAAGTCTAAATAATTGCCATCTTCCTGCCTGAGCCATCCATTGAAAGCTTAGGGTTTCGATATTTATAAATCTCGTTAAAAGGTTTTTACTTTTATTTCTGGTTCTAAACTTTCCTATTACTGCCCCTAACTCCCTTGAATTAGTAATAGCATATACTAAATATCTTAAAGCCAATTTTTCCGGAGTGTTATCGGCATCATAAACTGCGATAAACTCACCCCTAGAGTTTTTATAACCTATATTTAATGCATTAGATTTTCCTTTACCCCCAGTTATTTTGTCGGTAGTAATGACTTTTAATCTTCCCTTGCCATATGTTTTTTTTATTTCTTCTAATATTTTTCCCGTATTATCACTGGAATTATCGTTTATAACAATAACCTCTAATTTATCTTCTGGATAATTGAGGGATAACATAGACATCACAGTTTTACCAATAACTTTTTCTTCATTATGGGCTGGTATCAATATGGATACAGAGGGAAACTCTTTAAGTTCCTTAAGTATATTTATTTTCTTTCCCATAGAAGTAGTATAAAACCTATATCCACTGAAGGTTAGAAATATGTTTAATAATAAAAGAACCCAGGTAGAAATCAAAGAATATAGAAAAAAATAGTCTATTACATTTAAGCCCATATTATCAGTCTCCCAGTAGTTTTTTATTGGCTTTTCTCTTAGAGTTAATGAAAATAATTAGAAACATTATATTTATAGTTAATACAAGACCTATCAATATTTTTGTTCCCAATTGAAATTTCCCTAGCAGAGGATTATTTTCTGTATCTTTCAACCCATCAACCTTTATTTCTCCATCCTTTGAAATTATACTTATTTCTTCCCATTTAACCCAATTATTTTCTTTTTTCAAATCATAAAATTCTATATCCTGAGCCTCAATAAACTCGACTATTTCTTTTAGATATTTAATATCAATATATGGATGATAAAATACCCCTGCCGTAAATCCCCTAACAACAGAGACCCTATTCATATTATTTTCAATTTCATTTATAGCCAAAGGATTATTAACATCAATATACCCAAGATTCTCTGGAACCAGCTTGTTGAATAGTTGTGTATTGTAAAGGTTATATGGATAGCTTGTTGTGGTAAAACCTTGATCACTGGTTTGAATATGTCCACAATATGTTGAAAAATAATTTTTTAAAATCCCATACCCCTTTTGACAAATAGCATAATGTGGTGCTTCAAATGCCAGTGGGTATATACTATTTTTCACAGATTCCTGTACACCTAAGCCTATTCTTTCATGTATCCATTTTTCCATATCTAAATCTAGGGGACTATCATTTATTCCATCCCAAAATTCATAGCCTTCTCCACTTAGTTCCCCTCCAAAGCCTTGATGAGTATATCCGTGCAGAATTATACTCCCTCCAAGCTCCTGCAAATATTTCATAGTTTCAACAAACTCAGGTTTTTCTGACATTGTAGTTATATAGGATGAATCTGGGCTCTTATAGGCAGGTATCATTGCTATCATAAATGGAATGTTTTTACTATTTAGGTACTCTCCTATAGCCCTTAGTTTCTCCGTATCCCTAAAGGGATGTACATCCTCTAGTCTTATAAATACTTTGCTACTTTGTATATCATGTTCATCAAAAATATCGTACAAAACATCTGAAAATATATAGAATAAAGTGGGATAAATCTCTGCCTTAGATACATACCAAAAATTATTTTCTCTGAGGATATAAGGATACATTTTATTGCCATCATTAAGCCAAGAATACACCTCAGTATTCTGTGAAAGCCCATCTACAATAGCTAATTCATCAACCCTTCCTATATTAAAGCTTTTATCCTTATAGGATATATTTACAATATTGTCTGATTCTCCCTTGTATTTAAAGGTTATATTTTCATTGTCCTTTAAAAGCTTATCTATTCCCCTACCAATCCAGCAAAGGGTTTTTTCGGTCTTAATTAAGTCATTCACTAAATCTGAATTTGAAAAATCTCCTTCTATGCCCATAATGAATACATAGTCATACCCACTCAATTGCCCTTTTCGATAATCCCGTTGATGCTGTTCAAAAACATCTGCATCAAAATGCCCTAATAATTCCCTGTAGGATGTTACAACATCTTCCACATATCCAAAATACTGCCTAGCGTCATAAATCAATAACACTTTTTTGCTATTTTCTTCAGCATTACATAATTGAAGGGGATATAAAACAACTATTAATATAAAAAAAGATATCAATATCCTTCTAAATATCATATTCAAGCTCCTTTTGGACCAACTCTTTAAATTCAAAAGAACTAGCCATGCCCTTATTGTATTGTAAAATCGCAACCTTTGTATCAAATTTATATCTCTTTTTAACATCCTCATCTAACATAATATCTTCTAGTTTCTTTTTGAGCCTTGATTTAACTATATCCGCTCCAGCTACATCTGTATTTGGCATTATTACGGCAAATAACGCTTCATCTATCTTATACTTTTTATCTTCTGTTCTTGTGACATCTTCAATAGCTTCTGATATAGCTTTAAAGACCCTACTTATTTTATATCTTCCGTAAATATTTCTCAATTCTTCTAAATACTGAATTTCAGTCAACATTACTACTAAGTTAAATTCATGTCTTTTAGCTCTACTCATTTCTTCATTTAAATCTTTATAGAATTCCTTTGAATTACTAAATCCAGTTGCTTCATCTATGGTAACTAAATCCTTTAATTGCTTTTCAAATTTTAAATTTTTATCTCTTATCTCGTCTATTGAATCCGATAATCTTCCAGAAATAAATGCTGATAGGGGAAATAATATTATCCAAAAATAACTACTTTGAAAAACTACTGTCTCATAAAATAGACTTTGGTATAACATGTAGCTTCCATATCCAAATACTAAAAAAGCACTAGAAATTAAACCCGTTATTAGATTAGAATAAAAAGAAATGACTATTATTAGAAAAGTTAACACATATAAAATATAATCACTAAATACAGCTTTGTCTATATTTATTATGAGCAAAGTCGTTATAATAAATATTTCTATAATTAAAAGTAGAAAAAATACATCCACATGTCTATTTTTCATTAATGCTCCTCCTAGGGTTTAAATGCCAATAGGGCTTGAAGGTTATCAAAGGAGTACACCTTTAATGTGACTATATCTCCAAAGCTTCCATAAATTGGGTTGGTTTCATCTTGTACCTGTAGGGCCAACATTCTGTTAATTATGGCTGTATATAATGACTTGTCCCCTATATTTTTTGCTATTCTTGCTGCTATGGCATATGTAGCAGTACACTCTACTTTTTCTACAGGCTCTCCAGTTCCTACATAATACTGAGCAAAAATACCTTGTCCATAGTTGATTTGCTTCCTTATCCATTGTATAGTCTCTTCCTTTACTACCCCCACTTCACTGAGATGCAGTATGACTAAAAAGGCATCTATTGAGTTTATAACTTCACTATCTACATATTTAGCTTCATCTATGCCATAGACTTTTTTATATAATGGAAATTCATCATATAAATAGCCATCTTCAATAACATTCAATCCATTGTCATATACCTCAAGCCATTTACTATTTATATTAGAAAGAAGCTTTATTGTATGTAAATCTATATATGCGGCATCAATTTGCTGTGACTTATATTTGTATTCCATATCATAATAGTTGTTTAAATTACCTTCATATATGTTATATTTCAGCATCCCTTTATTGATTTTTTTCATCATATTATAGTAATCTTTATCATTCCAAACTTCATAGGCATGTATTAATGCACGAAGGATTCTAAGATCATCAATGCTAGCACTGCTAATTGATAGTGTATGGTCATCTTCTTTAATTCTCCATCTTACTAAACCTGTCTTATCTAGCATTTTATCCTTAACTATATTGAAGTGCTTATCGAATTCTTCCTTGTCTCGAATCCTCGCATAATATAACATAATAAGTCCTTCAGACTCAGAAAGTATCTCATGTCCACTTGCCATTTCTTCAACCTTAGGATTTTCTAAATAATTGGTATATATACCTCCGCTTTGGGATGACATACTTTCCTTTATAAAATTTAAACAAAGCTCTTCCTGTGAATACTCATCTGTAAAACCACTTTTGTCATTTACATCCACTATATTTAGCTTAGGTGAGGACTTTAACCTAACAAAGCAAAATACTGCCATTATACTCAAAATAATGATTATAATCTTTTTCATAAATATGCAACTCCTTTAATTAGAGAAAAGACCCCTTCTTCGATAATTTTCGACACGCTTCCCCAAATTCCTCTTTTTTTCTACTTTTTATGTTAGGAATTAAAGATTTCTTGTATATTATTATATATGTCTTTTACAGAAGGTAATTATGCAATTTGCTTTCTCGAATAGCTTATTGTGTTTACAGACCCACAGATACATTAGAATATTAATACCCAAAAAACAGCAAAAAAATAGCTTATTAGCTATTTTAAGATTATTGACAAAGTCAACAGGATCATAGTATTCCTAAAAACCTAAAGTTCCAGGTGTGATGAAAGGAAAAGACCTCAGTGTATATAGACATATCCACTATATTAATCCCTATTGACTTACATAATATTTAACTGTATTTTCCATATTGTTATTATCCATAAAATAATATCTTGAATCATGTACTCCTATTTGAAATAATGAGTAGCCTAAAACAAATTCACTATCCTTAAAGGTTTCAAAGAATGCTTTAAAGGCTGCTTCCTGCTCATTTTCACCTTTTATAGACTCTAAGCAGTAATTCCAAGGCTCAACAGTTGTTCCTTTATAGCTTGTATAGCCAACCTCACCAAAAAATATTTTTTTGTTATAGTGATCAGATAATTTTTTAATCTGATCATAGATAGGCTGCATTCTATCATAACGTGTGGATGACTTCCAGCTATTAATTAGCTTATCTACATTTGAAGTAGGTTTATCAACTAATTCAAAATACGCAGGTATACTGATAAAATCTACTTTTTGTAAATATGAAAGATTAAAAAGTGAGTCATAGTATTCATAACTTTCAGGAGCCCAATCCGCATTATACCACCAATTCACTTTAAATCCTATTTTAGCACTTGTTCTTTCCCTAACATTATTTATTATTCTTGACCAATCATTTTCATAATAATAAAGACTTACAAAATTATTTTCGATTAATATTCCTTCTATCCCATAGTCTTTACATATTTCTAAGACCTCATCAATACATTTATACCATGTATCAAAAAAAACTTCTGTATTGTCTGGACAATACTCAGTTTCCACATTTTCTCCTTGTTTTATCCATGGAAATAGCTCTATGAATATTTTATATTTTCCCTTAGATATTCTATCTAAAGAACTTTTTAGATTTTGTTTTTCTTCATCAGACAACTTTGCTATACTGCTTGTAGTAGAATCTATATCAATTTTTACTGAGAGGTTTATAGTATCAACCCCTAATTTTTCAGCATTTTCCAAGGATAAATTTATATCATATCCTGGTGTTAAGGTAGCCGAATTAATTTCAAATCCCGATTGAGCAAAGGATATATATGGTAATAGCCAAATAAACATAACCAATACATATTTTTTCACAAAAAACACCTCCGGGTAACCCAGCCGTCATAGAAGCTTTTGCTTCCTTAGACCTGTGACTTTGCGTCCCCATATTTCTATGGGTTTGCCTTTTTCCAAAAGGAAAACTTTATAAATCAATTATATACCAAAACATCAGGATTTTAAAGTTGCTTATATTTTTTATATATGGCCTATCCACATTTTTTCCCTAATTTTTTTTAAATTCGGACCAAATTTCTCATCAAGCTCTTTTCTATACTCTTTATATATCTCAGCTAAATAAATATCATGAACTATAAAGGATTCCGCCATTAGCATAAATGCCTCATTCTCTGTCCATATTGCTTGGGGTTTATCTTTATTAAACATAGCAAATAGTGATTCCCTTCCATCGGCTACTAAGGTTAACCATCTACCATGCTTCAAGACATTATCCTCCATGTCTTCCATCTCATGATAGTATATCTCACCTATCCTATCCTCAGTATCTCCGTATAATACTGTTACTAATTCTATTCCCCTTTCTTCTAAAGGCTTTAAATCGTCTTTAAAATATTCATAATCCTTATTCCAAGCCTCTAAATATACGAATTTCTTGGAATTTGATAAAACATTCCTAATTTTATTATTTATATTATCAGTTCCTTCTAAATGTAATAAATATGAAATCCGATTATGGGAATTAACTTCCTTGAGATTATTTTTAAGATATCTTACGGTTTTACTTACATTCTTCTTATAATTATCTAAAAAGCTTTCAAATTCTAAAGCAATGTATTTAACCGGATTATCACTTATAATATTAACTAAGTTCTTTTCCAAAAGTTTAGTCATTGTTTCATATATTTTAGCCTGGGGAACTCCACATAGCTTAGCTAATTCATAGGCTGTTATATCAGGTCTTTTAAGAAGAGATAAATAGGCTTTGGCTTCATATTTATTTAAGCCTATTTCCATCATCTTCTCAATAACTTTCTCATCTTCCATTTATGCTTTATTCCTTTCAAAGATTTACTAAACTACTAATGTACCAGTCTTACCTTCGATTCCTTTTCCCGCACTTTCTAAAGCAGTTATAAGGGATTTTCTACCTTTCTTAGACGCTGTAAACTTCATTGCTGCTTTCACCTTTGGCAGCATTGATCCAGGCGCAAAATGTCCTTCTTCTATATATTTTTCAGCATCAGCTATGGTCATCTTACTCAACTGCTCTTGATTGGGCTTGCCAAAATTAATAGCAACCTTTTCCACAGCAGTTAACATGATTAAATAATCCGCATCTAATATCTCAGCTATTTTCTCACTGGCAAAATCCTTGTCTATGACGGCTGGCACTCCAATCAACCTATTTCCCTCGGCTATAACAGGTATTCCACCTCCACCGACGGTTATAACTATATGTCCATTTTCTACTAATGTTTTAACGGTTTCTTTTTCTGCAACATCAACTGGAATAGGGGATGGTACAACTCTTCTCCAACCTCTACCTGCATCCTCCTTTACAATATAGCCCTTTTCCGATGCTAATTTTTTAGCCTCCTTCTCAGTATAAAATGAGCCTATTGGTTTAGTTGGATTTTTAAATGCTTGATCATCCTTATCTACTATAACCTGGGTTACTACTGTAGCAACCGATCTTTTAATTCCTCTATTTAAAAGTTCTTCTCTTATGGCGTTTTGCAAATGATATCCAATATAGCCTTGGCTCATAGCCCCACATTCCGGGAAAGGCATTTCTGGAGTTTTAGCTTCAGTTTGAGACGCAGTCTCTAAAGCTAAGTTTATCATTCCCACCTGTGGTCCATTGCCATGGGCTATAATAACTTCATTTCCTTTTTCTATTAAATCTACTATTGGCTTAGCTGTAATTTTAACCAAATCTAATTGCTGCTGGGGTGTTTTCCCAAGTGCATTTCCACCTAATGCAACTACTATTCTCATTATTTGACCTCCCCTTTGCATCTTAATAGAATTAACCCCAATAACTGTAAACTATTCTATCTCCCTGCAGTGGCAACCATCACTGCTTTAATTGTATGCATTCTATTTTCGGCCTCATCAAATACTACTGAATGCTTGCTTCTAAACACTTCATCCGTTACTTCCATTGACTCTATTCCAAACTTTTCATAAATCTCTTTACCAATTATTGTCTTAGTATCATGGAACGATGGTAAGCAATGCAAGAAGATCACATCTGGATTTCCTGTTTTATTAATCATATCCATGTTTACTTGATAGGGTTTAAGCTGCTTAATTCTTTCTTCAAACTGGTCTTCTTCACCCATTGATACCCAAACATCTGTATAGATTACATCTGCAGCCTGCACTCCTTCTTCTATATTTTCAGTAAACTCTATTACTGCTCCTGTCTCCTTAGCTACTTCCTTCATTTCCCCTACTAATTCTTCAGATGGGAATAATTCCTTTGGAGCTACTCCGACAAAATGCATACCCATCTTAGCTGCACCAATCATTAATGAATTGCCCATATTGTTTCTTGCATCACCTACATAAACAAACTTAACCTTATTAAGTGGCTTATTTACATGCTCCATTACTGTTAAGAAATCTGCAAGAATTTGTGTTGGATGATAAAGATCCGTAAGCCCATTCCATACCGGCACCCCGGCATGAGCCGCTAAATCTTCTACTGTTTCTTGTTTAAAGCCTCTAAATTCAATACCGTCATAGTATCTTCCAAGAACCTTTGCAGTATCCTCTATTGACTCCTTCTTACCCATTTGACTGTTGCTCAAGAAAGTAACCTGTGCCCCTTCGTCAAAACCAGCTACTTCAAAAGCACATCTTGTTCTTGTTGATGTTTTTTCAAATAACAATACTATATTTTTTCCCTCTAATAAGTCTCCCCTTATACCTGATCTTTTCTTTTTCTTAAGGTCCATTGATAAATCTAACATATACTTGATTTCCCGTGGTGTAAAGTCCTTTAATGTAATAAAATTTCTTCCCTTTAAATTGATTGGCATTATTATTCCTCCCTTTTAATTATCCTTCTCTAAATAGTGGCATACTCATGCATCTTGGGCCTCCTCGACCTCGTGACAGCTCTGATGATGGCATGACATGTAATTTTACACCGTGATCCTCTAAAAGCCTGTTTGTAACATGATTTCTAGAATAAACAATAACTTCTCCCGGTGAAATGGCTAGTGTATTAGACCCATCATTCCACTGTTCTCTACCGGCATCTATCATATTTCCAGCACCACAGCGAATCAATGTAACCTTATCAAGCTCTAGATATTTTTCAAGTATTTCACTAAGCTCCATGGTTTCCTTTTCTATTAATAAATCCCCTGGGCCATCTCCCTTTCTTAATGAATACACCGTAAGGGGGCCTTCTATTTCAGGATGAATAGTAAATTTATCATAATCAACCATCGTGAATACCGTGTCTAGATGCATAAATGCTCTTTTTTTTGGTATATCAAAGGCTAGCACCACTTCAAAGCTTTCATCTTTTTCAAATATCCTTTTAGCTATACTTTCCACAGCCGGCCCTTCCGTTCTTTCGGATATACCTATAGCTATTACTTTCTCACTTAGTATAAGCTGATCTCCGCCTTCTATAGAAGCATTTTCTTTTCTATCATACCAAAAAGGAATATCTGAATCCTTGAACATAGTATGAAATTTAAATATATATTTTGAAAATAATGTTTCTCTGTTTCTAGTAACTGTCCTCATGTGATTTAAAGAAATTCCCCTCCCTATAGTAGCAAAAGGATCTCTGGTAAAATAAAGATTTGGCATAGGATCTACTATAAAAGGATAGTTGGACTCAATCATATCTGCTAAGGAAGTCCTTTCATAATGACTTATCTCATTTTTCCTAATGCCCTCCATCATTTTATCAACCATTTCTTTGTTAGATGAAAAGCTTAAAAGGTATTCCTTAACAAGCTCTTTTTTTCTTTGACTCATGTTTTTTGCTTCATTAATAAATTCATCAATAAATTCATTTTTAATTCCATCATTTATAAGGGACTCAGCAGCCAAATCTTCCAAATAGAATACCTCCACACCATTTTCTCTAAAAATATTCGCAAAAACATCGTGTTCTTGTCTTGCAATTTCTAAATAGGGTATATCATCAAATAGTAATCTATCCATTAAATCAGGTGTCAAGTTTTCTATCTCTTTTCCCGGTCTATGTAATAAAACTTTTTTCAATCTTCCAATCTCGGAATAGACTTGTAAAGCCTGTTTTTCACCCATATTTCACCCCTGCCTTCAATTAATCACTACCCAAGTAGTTATTAAATACTCTTTGAGTATAATCCTTAGCATTTCTTTTGTCAATCGTTTTCCTAATACATTTTTGAAAATTCTAAAATTTTTATGTAATTGAGTTCTTTTCTGGTAATATACGAAGATATCCTATTTATTTAGGACCCTGTATACTTATTTTGTTTTAATCCTTTACAAGTTATGCAGTTTCCTCAAGTAAAAAACCCCCTATATAGGGAAGCTTCAAGCTGCCTATAAGGGAGTTTATATATTTTTTATGGTAAAGTGCTATAATGAAAATCAATATGTTTATTCTTCCAACTCCATGCATACACCGGTTTCACTATCTATTAAAACGAATTTCTTATCTTTTGTTACCCCAATACCCACATTATTATTTTTCAGTAAAGTCACTATTGTAGTAACTATCCCCTTCAAGTCTTCCACCGCTTGCTCCTTGGTCTTTCCCATATTAAATCACCTATCCTTATTTAATAATGTAATTCTATAGTATATATAACATTGCTTATAGACCATTATTTTTTGATGACATTTTTCTTTAAATTATCTTATATTTATTATAATACAATTTTCTATTATTGTAAGTTTAAAATTATTAAAAGAGGAATTTGTCCTAGTTTGTAGAATTATGAATTATATGAATATTATTATGCAATATTTTACTTAATTACATTATTTATTTTAATTCAACTTTAAAATTCCATTTGTTGATATAAAAATATTGAAGGAGATTTTCATATATGAGTATTAAATCTAAATTGATAATTAGCTATATCATTTTAATAGTCTTTTCCATAAGCTGTTTAGGTTTCTTCATTGCAGATAAATCAAGGGATGCAATTTTTAATGAAGTAACGGAAAAAAGCCAGCGAATCTCAGAATTAATACTTAATATGGTCAGCGTCAGAAATGATTTACTTTCCGAGAAAATTCGTACTGATTTACACTGTGCAGAACAGAAATTAGACAATCTAGGCTCAATAAAAATAGATGCTGTAAATAGTGTTAAAGTTGAAGATCATAGTCTCCCATCTTTATATGCTGGAAGTACTAATTTGACTGTTAATAATGATTTTGTTGATAATATAGAAGAATCTCTAGAAGCGATAGCTTCTATATTTTTACTTATGGATCAGAAATTAGTAAGGGTCACTACTAACCTCACCGTGAATAATACAAGGCCAATAGGAAGCTATATTGACAATAAATCTCCCATATACAAAACAATCATAAAGGATCAGCATTACTATGGGAATTCATTGGTTTTAGGTGAATGGTTTGTAGCGGGCTATAAACCCCTAAAGGATGTAGATGGAAGGATTATCGGAGCAATTGCTTTGGGCTATAAGGCTTTAAACAATCATTTAGAAAAAACTATAAATGATGTGAAGATCGGAGAAACTGGCTATGTTTATGTTATGAACTCATCTGGAGACGTTTTTGTTCATCCCCATATAAAAGGAGATAATCTTGGTAATTATGATTTTTTTAAAAGAATAGCTGCACAAAAAAATGGAATAATAGAGTATGAACTTGAAGGAGTAAAAAAACTAGCTGCCTATAGATATTTTGAACCTTGGGACTGGCATATAGTAACTACTGCTAACTATGATGATTTAGAAGCTCCTTCTACATCTCTTTTATCTACAATAATTATAATAACATTGATTATCCTCTTACTAAGCATAATATTAGCTATATTCTTAACCCATACCTTTGTTATGCCTATTAATAAATTAAAGGGATACATGGAAATAGCAGGTAAGGGAGATTTAACCATCCAATCCGATATAAATACAAAGGATGAAATAGGTGTATTATCAAATAGCTTTAATTCTATGATTAAGGAAAATAAAAGGTTACTAGAAGAGACAATTAAATATGATAGCTTAAAAACAGAGTTTTTTTCAAATATATCCCATGAATTGAAAACACCAATAAATATAATTTTCTCAACCACACAGCTTTTTTCATTATATACCGATAAAGACATTGAAGCTTCAATTGATCCCCTTAAATTTAAAAAACATGTAAATACAATTAAGCAAAATTGCTACAGATTGCTAAGATTGGTTAATAACTTGATTGATATTACTAAAATAGATTCAGGCTTTATGCTGTTAGATTTAAAGAACCACAATATTGTTGAGGTGATTGAAAATATTACTATGTCAACCACTGAATATATTAAAAGCAAATCAAGAACAATTATATTTGATACTGATATAGAAGAAAAAATTATGGCCTTAGATGCAGAAAAAATAGAAAGAATTATTTTGAATCTTATCTCTAATGGAGTGAAATTCACTAGACCAGGAGATAAGATCGAAGTGAATGTTTATGATAAAGGTGATAATATTCAAATCTCCGTAAAGGATACTGGAATAGGTATTCCAGGGGATAAACTCGATATGATATTTGAAAGATTTAAACAGGTAGATCCACTGCTAAGTAGAAGACATGAAGGCAGTGGTATTGGACTATCCCTTGTAAAATCATTAGTTGAAATGCATAAAGGTACAATTCATGTAAATAGTAAATGTAATAAAGGCACTGAATTTGTGATAGAATTACCCGTTAGATTAATTGATAATGACAATAGTGAAGAACACAAAAATAATATTAACCACCATGCCAATGTTGAAAAAATCGAAGTGGAATTTTCCGATATATATGAATAAAGTAAAAGCGATCAAGACATCAAGATCGCTTTTACGATTATAGGAGAATATCTTTAAGTATCTCTTTTTACTAATCTATGGGGAAGTATAACTTGCATATTTTTTACTTCATTTTTATTGAGTTTATCAATTAGGATTTCTACTGATTGATAGCCTAGCTCATACATAGGCTGTACAATACTAGTTAAACTTGGATCAACAATCTGGGAAATAATTGTTCCATCAAAGCTTATTATTCCAACATCCTCAGGAATCCTTAATCCCAATTGCTTTAATGTTTTTAAAACAATGGAAGCTTGAATATCAGAATTGACTAAGAGTCCATCTATACTAGGATGCTCCTCAATTAATTTTATGGTCTGTAATCTTAATTTTTCAAAGTCATTACTTCCTTTAATTATGCATTCCGTATTGTAAGGAACTTTTTTTTCTTTATGGGCCTTTTTATAACCATCAAGTCTTCCCAATGATGAACTAGAATCTATATAACCCCTAATATAGGCTATATTATTTTTACCCCTTTCAAATAGATATTTACATGCATCATATCCAGCCCTTTTATTATCTATTGATACGTAGGGAACATCTATTTCATCAAAATATTCATTACACATTACAACGGAATAATCATCGGCGATTTCCTTAAGCTTATTTTTATTAATACTTGATGATAAAAATACTGCCCCATCAACCTGTTGGGTTTTTAATAGGTTTATAAAGGTTTCTAATTGATTATTATCAAGTTCAGTTGTTCCAATGATAACGTTATATCCCTTTTCTTTTATTGCAGTTTCAGCACCCCTAATAATTTCATTAAATATAGGGTTAGAAATAGTAGGTAGCACAATCAATATGGTACTGCTTGATTTTTTTCTTAAGTTCTTTGCCAATAAATTAGGTCTATAATCTATTTCTTCTATAACCTTTAATACCCTTTCTCTTGTTTCAGCTTTAACTTTATTATCATTGTTTAAAACCCTTGAAACTGTTGCCACTGATACATTTGCAAGTTTAGCAACCGTCTTAATTGAACTCATAAAAACACTTCCCTGTTCAGTTAATTATTTAAAGAATATACTCTAACTTCATATGGTCTTAGATTTATATCACTAATATCTTCATATTTGTTTTCGTAATTGGATATCAACAGCTGACAATTATTGAAATCATTCAATGCCTCTAAGTCTAAATTCACCTTTATTTCTTCATTTGAAAAACTAGCTATAATCAATACTTTTTTGTTATTCCATTCTCTAATATATGAAAAAACATATTCATCCTTTTCTAATAATAACTTAAACTTACCTTTTCTAAGAACATCATTATTTTTTCTTAATTTAATCATCTTCTTATAATAATTATATATGGAATTTTCATCAATTAAATTATTATATACATTTATTTCTTTATAATTTTCATTAACTTTTATCCAAGGCTCTCCATTGGTAAAACCAGAATTTTTACTTAAATCCCATTGCATAGGTGTTCTCGCATTATCACGACTAATCTCCCAAATATCTTCCATTACCCTTTTAATATCCTCTTTTCCTTCCAAAACCCTTTCTTTATAAATATTAGATGTTCTGATATCCCTATAATCATCAATATCTGAAAACCTCACATTTGTCATACCTATTTCGTCTCCAAAATATACAATAGGAGTGCCTTTTAATGTCAATAATATGGTGGCCAACATTTTTGCTGACTGTATTCTATATTTTTTATCGTTACCGAAATGTGAAACACTACGGGATAGATCATGACTTCCAAAAAATATTGTGTTCCAAAGCTTGCCATCTAATGCTATTTGCCACTTATTAATAATCCTTTTAAATTCTACTAAATCAAAAGCTAACTTTCTGTTTCCTTTTTTATCTAATTCAACATGTTCAAATTGAAGAAACATATTAATCTCATTTCTTTCTTCCCCCGTATATAGATATGCATCCTCAGGAGTGAGCCCTTGAGTCTGTCCTAAAGCCATAATGCCCTCATATTTTGATAATACCTCTTTATTCATTTCCTTCAAGTACTTATGTACCTTTGGATGATTTTGAAAATACTCTTCAGCAGGTAAATATTCTCTAGTATCTCCTACTTTTCTTTTAACATCTGGAAGTCCATCTTCCTTAGCTATCTTATTTATTACATCCATTCTAAAACCATCCACACCTTTATCGATCCAAAATTTCATTATATCATAGATCGATTGACGTACCCTTGGATTCTCCCAGTTAAAATCCGGTTGTTTTTTTGAATATATATGCAGATAGTATTCATCGGTTCCTTCATCATATTCCCAGGCAGAACCCCCTACCTTTGTAGCCAACCAATTATTTGGCTTTTTACCATTTTTACCCCTTTTCCATATATAGTAATCACGATATGGATTATCCTTTGATTTTTTTGACTCTATAAACCATTCATGTTCATCGGAGCTATGATTTACTACTAAATCCATAATAAGCTTTATATCACGCTTTTTCAATTCTGCTACTAGTCTATGGAAATCCTCCATAGTCCCTAGTTCATTCCAAATACTATAATAGTCACTTATGTCATAGCCACTATCATCATTTGGAGATTTGTATATGGGACAAAGCCAAATTGCATCAACTCCTAAATCCCTTATATAATCTAGTTTTGAAATTATTCCTTGAATATCTCCAATACCATCTCCATTACTATCTTTAAAACTTCTTGGGAAAATTTCATAGATAACACTATTTTCCCACCATCTATCACTCAACTTTTATTCCTTCTTTCTATATATAGCCATAAACCCCGGCTATAATCCTATTTTCCACCCAATTCTAGGGCTTTTAATAAAACGTATTTGTTTTCCCCCATTTTTTCCATATTATAAATATAACTCTTTTGTAGATCCTTGTACTCCTGCCATCTATCTTTATTAATATATTTTTCAATTTCACAAATCAATGTATTTTCAACTTCATCGACTTTTTCTTTAGGATAGTCATATTTTTGTCTGATTTCTTCTACTATACTTAACAGTTTTTTCTTCATATCTTTATAACCAAACATAGCCTTTAAATAGTATGATAGCTCCTCTAGCCTTGACTCAGATAGATTCTGCTGATTACTGAACATATTCCATTCCATGATGAACCTTCTCATATTATTTTCAAAATACTTTAAAAAGTCTTTTTTTGCTTCCCTAGGAGGTCTATGAATAATAGTAACTTCTTTATCACAGCAAAAATATGCAGCATACCTATTATCCTTGGGTAATATACCTACCTCATCATTACCATTTTCATAAATTAATCTATTTGCCAAAAGATAAGAAAAATCTTCTCCCCTTGGTACATCTAGGGGATAAAATGATACCTGTGCCGTTTCTCTTTTTATGATCATATTTCCCCCGAAACCAAACAAGGTTTCCCTTAAACCTTCATAGTTAATTAATCTTTCCATATCATTGTCCATTGTGGAAAACTTCTTCCAACTAGTCAATGGATCCGATGCTTTAATTCGAATAGTTCCATTCTTCTCATATGGAGCTGTAATTATATACTTATCCCCATTGAATTTTATCAATTGTTTAGCATGTAGTATGTACTGCTCTCTCAATAATTCGTCATCATCTATTTGTATTATTACATCTTCCTTTAAAATCGATGGTATTATCAATCCCAGATTTCGGATTTCTGGATATCCTGATGTATCCAAGAAATCATTGTTTGTAATTTCCTTAAGCTTAAATATATCATCATTTGTATATATTAATGTCTCATAAGGGCATTTCTCATCTTCAAAGATTTTTCTGATCTTTTTTCTAATTTCACTATCATATTTTGTTTCTTTTTGAGTTGCTACTGCAAATATATAAACTCTTAAATTGTCTTCCTTATCAATACCAAGCTTATTTATACTTTTTACAGTCTCAATCAATGTATTTTCCTCATTAAATCTTTCAAAAGAGGTTGGATGATCAAAGGAATTATACTTGTTCTCATCAACATCTACATAAACATTAATTACCATTGCAAATCTCATATGTCTGTCTCCTTTACTCTTTAACTCCACCTTCTAACACCCCTGAAAGTATCCTTTTTTGTAAAGCTAAAACCATTACAATCAATGGTATGATAGTCACTATAGCCGCTGCACTTAATGTCCCCCAGGGTACTACATAATCAGTTTGATATAATGTTAATCCCACCGTTACCGTCCTATGGGATTCATATTGATTGAGTATCTGTGCAAATAGATATTGATTCCATCCGAAAATAAAAACTAATATGCTAACGGTGAAAATCCCGGGCTTAACTAATGGTATTATTATCCTTATAAAGGTTTGATAAATATTTGCTCCATCAATCTCTGCACTTTCTTCCAATGAAAATGGAATGGCTTCAAAATAGGCTGTTAAAAACCAAACTGCCATGGGCAAATCTAGGACTGTTATCACTATAGCAAGACCTAAATATGAGTTTAACAGCTTTAATTTACTCATCATAAGATATATCGGACTTATAATTGTCACTGGAGGCAAAAGCGATATAGCCAATAGGAATATTAAAAATACTTTTTTGCCTTTTATATTAGTCCTTGAAAGGGAATATGCAGCCATGCATGCTATTGTAATGCATATAAAAACAACTAAAATTGATACAACAAAGCTATTGAATATATATTTCAAAAGAGGCTGCTGGGTAAAAGCATTTATATAATTTTTCAAAGTCCATTCTGTAGGCAATATTTTAGGTGGTATTGCTATGATATCTTTCTCAGTTTTAAATGAACTAAATAGTAAATATAAAAACGGAAACAGCATTGAACCTATAAATGCCAAAAAAAATAAGATATAAAAGGTTTTGCTTCCTATTTTCTTGATTCTTTCCATATGTTATCCCACCTTAGTCTTTAATGCATTAACAAACAATAAACTAATAATAAGTGATAAAACAAGCATAGCAACAGCTAAAGCTGCTCCATATCCAATGTTGCCATAGGTAAAATACGTACTTATGGTATAAATAGATAAACTTTCTGTAGTTCCAGCGGGTCCTCCACTGGTCATGGCAGCAATCAAATCATAAATCCTAAGTGCGGCCACAACTCTAAATAAAATAGCTACCATCATGGCTGGTTTTATAAGAGGTAAAGTAACCCGGAAAAATTGCTGTATTTTATTAGCCCCATCTATGGATGCCGCTTCATACAAATTCTTAGGAACATTTTGAAGCCCTGCTAATAATAGTAATGACATATAGGGTGTTGTTTTCCAAACATCGGCAATTATAACTGCTGCCTTTGCAGTAATTTCTTCTGTCAACCAAGGTATGTACTCCGATATTATCCCCATGGCATACAATTCAGCATTAATAATACCATTATGTCCAAACATATATGCCCATATCAAGCCCGATACAATGGTTGGTATAGCCCATGGAATCAAAATAGCTGTTCTTATAATCCCTTGCCCAAATATTTTTCTATTCATTATCAAGGCCAAAGTTATACCAAGAATCAATTCTAAAATTACAGATATACCTGTGAACTGTACAGTCCATTTAAAGGATTCTATGAAATGTTCATCTGTAAATATTTTCTTATAATTATCTAATCCAATAAATTTAGATCCCTGTGCTATAGTCTGAACTCTATATTCAAATAAACTTATATAAATAGTCTTCATTACTGGATAAAATACAAGGGTTGCAACTAAAAGGACAGCGGGTAATAGGAATATATAACCTATCCTTTGCTTTCTTTTATGCATTGCCATTTCTCCTTTCAGCCTTATACAAAGATGACTTGGTCTCTTTGCTAGGTTAAGGTTCCATTCGTAGTCAATTTTTCTAAATATAGATTAATATTGGAACTTAAATAAAGAAGTAATTTCTAAGAACCTATAAAAATAGATATTAGGATAGATTTAGAACTTTTTATAGTATAAAATTTCTGCCTCTCTACCTATCCTAATATCCTACTAATGTTATTGTCCTAAGACTTGTTTCATCTTCTCTTCAGCATATTTCACAGCTTCTTCAGCTGTTTTTTTACCTGTAATAACATTTTGAGTTTCTAGCTGTAAAATCCCAGATAACTCAGCATAATATGGAGATTGTGGTCTTGGTTTAGTTGACATCATCACCGGATACATATCAGCTGCAAAGGGTAACGCTTTCTTTACATCTTCATCTTTATATAATGCAATTCTTGTTGGTAAATGAGCTAGACCAAGGGCTTCTTGTTTTTGTATCTGAAGACTTGATCTAAACTTTGCAAATTTAACGGCTTCTTCTTTATGCTCAGAAAAATTAGATACCATTACGCCCCATCCACCTAGGGTTGAGTAATTTTTACCACCTTTAACTGTAGGTAAAACTGTATATCCTACATTTCCCACTACTTTAGATCCTTCCATACTATCGGCCTTCTTGGCAAATGTAGGCCAGTCCCTTGAAAAGATCAATTGTCCATTTGCAAATAAATTCCTTACATCACCACTGCCAAAGTTACTGATTCCCGGAGGAGTTATTTTTTCCTTGATAACCATGTCACCCATTAATTTTACTGCTTCAATTGTCTCAGGCGAGTTGAAAACTATATTTCCTTTTTCGTCTAAAAAGTCTCCCCCATGGGACCATACTAATTCGGTCAAGTTACAAGTTACTCCTTCATACTGCTTCCACGAACCTGCATATCCATATAAATTAGGATTTTTTTCTTGTTCTATAATGTATTTAGTAGTTTCAACTAACTCATTCCATGTAGCTGGAACTTCCTTATTGTATTTCTTAAGCAAATCTTTTCTATAATATAGCATTCCTCCATCGGTGAAAAACGGAATACCATATACATTATTATTATATTTATAAGCAGCCATTGAACCAGGAGTATGTTCCTTTATCTCTTCATCAGTTAAATACTCATCTAAGGGTAATACCCAATCTGCTCCTGCAAAAATAGGTGTCCAAACAACATCTCCTACAAATACATCCATTGATGATTCCTTAGCTTGTAAAATTGTATTAATAGTTTGAAGCTTTTTATCTGTACTTTCAGGTAATTCTACATAATTAACTTTAATATTTGCATTCTCTTTTTCAAATTGCTCAATTACTTTTGTTTCAAAACCCTTCTCATCAGGTCTACCATAATATGTAATTGTAACTGGACCTTCTTCCTTAGTCCCAGCATCACAACCAGTGATAAATGACGTTACAAGCATAACTATGCTTAGAAGTAGAGCAAACTTTTTCATTATAAACATCCTTTCAAATAATTTTTTGATACAAATGTAATCGATTACATTTTTGGTAAAAAAATATATTTATACAGAGAGGAATACGTTTGTAATCGATTACATTATATCTTGATTTAAGATTATCAAATTAATCCTCCTGTGTCAATATTTTTTACTATAATAAATGTCATCAATACAAAAAATGAAGAGGGGCTTATTTAGTATTTAATCTACAAACTCATTAAATTTCTTGCTATCATTATCATAATATACTGGCACTACTTTGCCATGGTTAATGGCTCTTATCAAATCATTTTCATCGGTAATATTATCAAAAAATTTCGTTGCATATTTCCCAATATTTTGTAACCTATGAGCATCACTTGCCCCAACACAAGGAATATTTAATATGTTTGCAATTTTATTTGCCCTAAAATTATTTTCAGGGGACGTATTTCCATTGAAAATTTCAATTGCCGATAGTCCTCTTATATCCTTAATTGTATCCCCTAATCCCCTTCCGTTATTTCTAAATGGATGGGCACTTATTGTAGCACCACCTAATTGATTGACTAAATCAATTAGCTCCTGGGCATGAAGCTTTTTTTCTGGTACTTTATCCATACCAAAGCAAAGAATATCCCCTTCATAGGTTAATATCTCAACCCCAGCAATAACAATCAAGCCATATTTTTCCCTTAATTTATTTACATATTTTTTGGATTCATTATTGTCGTGATCCGTTATACATATTCCATCTAAACCCATGGCTTTAGCTTTTTTTATACCCTCTTCCATATCAATGTGGCTACATGGAGAAAATTGCGATGTATGAAAATGTAAGTCTATAATCATGATATCCTCCTCCTTTTTAAATTTTAATCATACAAAACATAGACTCCCTCTTCATCAAAGTCTATATTAACTGTGTCCCCCAGCTCTAAAGACTTATGGTTTCGCCTATTAAATACATCAATAATGATTTCAAATCCTAAAGCTTCCACTTTGTATCTATTTATTGTACCTAGATTTTCCTTCCATTTCACGATGGCCTTTACTCCAATATTATTGTGGGTAACCCTTATTTCCTCTGGTCTAAGCAAAAGGGTTATATTATTACCTTCAAATTCCTTTGCTATTTCTATTTCAAGCTTTTTCCCAAGCAAAGTAATTGTTGCTTTATTATTTTTTCTTTTTTCTAAAACACAGTTAATTAAATTAGCTTTACCAACAAAATTAGCAACAAAGGAATTAGCAGGGCTATAATAAAGCTCATCGGGCTTTGCAATTTGTTGAACCCTCCCCTTATCCATAATAACTATTCTATCGGCTATAGCCAAAGCTTCCCCTTGATCGTGGGTTACATACACACTAGTTATTCCGATTTCTCTTTGTATTTTTTTGATTTCTTCCCTCATACTAACCCTTAATTTTTCATCTAAATTGCTAAGGGGTTCATCAAAAAGCAATATATTAGGCTCTACCACCAATGCCCTTGCAAGGGCTACTCTTTGCTTTTGTCCTCCACTTAACTCCTGTATACGTCTTTTGCCATAACCTTCTAGCTGCACACGCTTTAAAGCTGACTTTACCCGATCCTTTATTTCACTCTTTGGAAGTTTTCTTACTTTGAGCCCATAGGCTATATTTTCTGCTACCGATAAATGGGGAAACAATGCATAATTTTGAAAAACCATTGCAGCATTTCTCTTTTGTGCAGACCAATTGCTTATATCCATGCCATCAAAGTATATCTCCCCTAAATCATTAGAAATTAACCCTGCAATAATGCGAAGCAAAGTAGTTTTGCCACATCCCGAGGGGCCTAATAAAGCAATCAATTCTCCCTGTTTTAAATCTAAGGACACCCCATCAACAGCCACTATTTCTCCATATTTCTTAGTTATGTCTTTTAAAACTATTTCCAACTAAATCTACCTTCTTTCAATTTATTACATACTGAGCTTCCATAAAAAAGTAAATAGAAAAATCCAAGGAGTGCTAAACTCAAGAAGGATAAGAGTAATGACATTGCCGCCGCTTCTCCCATTACACTACTGGTGATTATTTGAAATATTTGTTGAACAGCTACTTTGTTCTTTGGAAGCAGTAAAAATATTATTGCCCCCAATGTAGTCATTGTGGTTGCAAAATTTTTGAAGAATGCTGCGAAAAATGCGTCCCTTAACAAGGGTATCGTCACAGTAAAAAATGTTCTGATTTCACTTGCTCCTAGGTTATATGCTGCTTTTTCTAGATCGGGATTCAGATGCTCAAGAAGAGCATATCCAGACCGCAATCCAATATTCATATACCTAGCTATGCATATTATGTAAATGATTATATTAGTCCCTAACAATATGGTAGGCTTAATATTTTCAAAAACAAAGCGTCCAATACCTAATATAGGATATCTAAATGTGACTAAATATCCAATACCAAATAGTATACCGGGAACTGCAGCGGGCAAAACCGCCATGAAATCCACAAGGGTAGCCATAAAAAGTTTTTTACTATGTAAGAGATAAGCAATTAAGACCCCAATAAATGATGATATAAGTGCAACAAAAAATGCTAACTTAACACTATTTGCAAAGGGCAAAAGGTTTCTTTTGAATATAGAGTTAAAATGTTTAAGAGTAAATGTATAATCATACCCCCATTGCTTTGTAAATGCACCAATTATTATAAATACATATTTCAAAAAAACAAATCCAACAAAAATCACTGTAAGAAAAATCAAAGTATATTTTGCAAAGGGTTTTATCTCTTTATATTCAATTTCATCTAAACTTATATTATCAGTAAAGTAAGTACCTTTCTGAACATAATACCTTTGAATAATAAATGCAAGGATACATGGAATGAGTAAAAATATTCCTGATACCGATGCAGTTTGCATATCATATAAGCCTGTAATCTGAATATATATATCCGATGCCAGGGTCTGAAAGTTTCCTCCAATAATCAATGGAGTACCAAAGTCAGCCATTGAAGCTAAAAATACAAGAAGTGCTGTCCCCGATATTTCCGGAATCATCATAGGTAGTGTAACAGTAGCAAATACTCTTTTCTCAGAAGCCCCTAGATTACGTGCCGCTTCTTCTAAAGATATATCTAATTTTTGAATAGAGCTGGATATTAATATATATGCTAATGATCCTAATCCTAAAATCTGTATAAATACAATGCCTTGCCATCCATAGGGACTCATATTTAATCCTAATAATTTGTGGGTGATTAGTCCATTTCTTCCAAATAACATTATAAAGGCGATGCTTCCCACGAAGGGTGGATTAATAAGTGGAAGTAATGCAAGAAGCCTAAGTATACTACGACCCTTAAAATTTAAACGTTTCAAAGTAAATGAAGTAACGAGCCCAAATATAGTTGCAAATAAAGTAACCGAAAGGGATACTCCTAGACTATTCCTAAGATAATGCAATGCTCGTTCTAGATTATCATATGTTATCCCTATACTATTTCCTGAATTAATTCCATATAATATGACACTTATTACAGGGAGAAAGGCAAAATATAATATAAAGAATATTAATAAACAATAGATAACTTTAGTAATCAAACTGAGTCTTTTCAATTTTATTCTCTCCTCAATTGATATAACTAAGGCATATTCAAAAAATAAACTAGTCATCTTACCCATCCTTTTGATTTTCCCCCATACTCAATCAATTACATACATTGCCTATGCCCGTAACTGGGGGCCTAAAAAATAATCAAAATCACTTCGTAAACTCACCTGTTTATTTTCTTAATATGCCTAAAAGCTGGCAAAGAAACTCTACCAGCTTTTTTAATCATTACTCTACATGCTTTTTCCATTCAGTAATAGTTGCATCACGCTTTTCAGCATTGGCCTTAAAATCTGACATAAATAATTTTATGTTTTTGATATCAACTATTCCTTCGGGGCTTTCTATATCAGTACGTGCAACTGCTGCATTACGAACCTTAGCTAAAGTTTCCATACCTCTTTTTGAAAGAAGCCAGTCAATGAAAACCTTAGCTGAGTCTAAATTTTTAGTCCCATCTACTATAGCTACTGGCTGTGGCCACCATCCAGTTCCATCCTTTGGATAAACTAATTTAACATGGGCATTATTTTCTTCTAACTCTCTATCTCCATTACTTGCATTAATACCTACAATAGCCTCTCCATTCACAACAAATCTTGCTGGGTCACTTCCCCTTGCTGTGAAAAATGGAACTTGACCTATTAGCTTATCAAGATATTTCCAGCCTTCTTCTTCACCCTGTGTCTGTAAAATAGCACTTACTACATTATAGGCCGTACCGGAAGAAGCAGGATTTGACATAGATACTTGACCCTTAAGTCCTTCTTGTAAAAGGTCTTCCCATGTTTCTGGCATTTTCAATCCCTTTTCTTCAATCAATTGCTTATTTACAACCCAGTTAACCAAGGTCAATGAAGTACCGTGCCAATAACCTTCTTTATCCTTCATAACATCTTCTAGAACTTCACCCTGTGGTGACTTATATGCAACCAACAGTCCATTTCCAGCTGCATTAATAAATGTATCTGCTCCTCCTGTAAACCAGATATCTGCAACATTTACACCTGATTCTTTTTCATTTTTTAATCTTTGTAATATCTCACCATTCTTCATAGTTAGATTTTCCACTTTGATTCCAGTATCTTCTTGAAATTTATCTAGAACTGGACGTATCTTATCAGTTACACCATACATATTTAATGTTACATCCTTCATTGCTTCAGCATCATAATACTCTGAAGCCCATCCCAAATCCTCTGTGCTTTCATTTTCTTTTTCACCATTTTCTGTAGAAGCTTCCGTTTGGACTTTTTCTGGTGAACTCTCTTGCTTTTCTTGACATCCAACAAAAGAAAAAACCATAATACTTATCATAAATAAGACTAAAATTTTTCTCATATGTTTGCCTCCTTTAGTTTTTTATAGATATTCCAGTTAAACATTTAATTTATATACATCAAAAATCCCTAGAAACATCGGATATTTTGAGATGCATAAATTAAGTTTGACTTTTGGAAATCTATATATATTAATTACATTTTAAAATAATATATATTTATACTCTAATTGTCAATATTTATAATACATCATAAAAAATTCTAATGCATTTATGTTTACTATAAAAAATTTCTATTTGACAAAATTAAGTACTGTCATAACATTTTTGCAGGATGAGAAATTTGAATTTCAACAGCTATATAATGGGTTCAAAGGGTTTTTTTCTACAAAAGAAACAAAAAATTCTTGTATTTTTATGGCATTATTGTTATACTATACCTAGTAAATCATGAAGACTTACTGTTCAAATTTGAAACTAATAAGCTTAGCTTTGAATATCTATGAAAGATAATATTCTGAAATTAACCCACGAAGGGGATCAATAATTTGTGTCCCTACGTGGGTTTTTTTATGCATAAATATACAATATTGAAGGGAGTGTATGATTATGAATATCCAATTGTGGAATAAATGTGTAGATTTTCATGGTCACGAATGTCCAGGATTAGCAATCGGATACAAAGTGTGTGAAATGGCTTCAGAAAGAATGGATTTACAATTTTCTTTCGATGAAGAACTTGTATGTGTAACAGAAAATGATTCATGTGCAGTTGATGCAGTACAATATATTACTGGATGTACGTTGGGAAAAGGGAATTTAGTATATAGAGATACGGGAAAACTCGCTTTTTCATTTTTCAGCAGACGTACAGGTGAAAGCATAAGATTAATTTTAAAAGGTTTAAAGGATGGAATGACAAAAGATGAAAGAAAAAAATACATATTAGAAGCACCCTTCGAAGAAATTTTTGACATAAAGAAACCTAGTTTTGAGATACCAAAAAAAGCAGAAATATTTGATACTATCATCTGTGAAAACTGTCATGAGGGCGTACCTGAACATAAAATTAGAATAAATAAAGGCAAAAAACTATGTTTAGATTGTGCAAAACACTATTCAAGGGGTTGGTAAATCATAATGAATATCACTAATTCCCCAGAGCTATGGGGTAAACCTAGTAGGGAAGATTTATTAGAAATACAGAATTTTTGGGATTTAAGAGGTAGTCGAAGGAAAAATAGCATATATGCTATGGCAAGCAGATTAATAAAATCGTTGAGAGAATGTGGTGAAATATGAAACAAGGATTATATATAGAAAAAAATTCAGATACAATTTATAGTTATAGAACTTATACGGGAAGAAAGTTAGTCATAGGTCTATTTTTATTAGTAATGGTTTTTGTTTTATCAATTCTGGCAATCAATGCGGGTTCTGCAAAACTCAATCCATATGACATTTTGAAGTCAATTATTGGTAAGGGAACGGATACATCGAATATAGTAATCTGGCGTATACGTCTTCCTAGAATCCTAGGTGCCATAATCGCAGGTACTGGTTTGGCTGTATCCGGTTGTGTGATGCAAAACAATTTAAGAAATCCTTTGGCATCCCCATCAACATTGGGTATATCAAGTGCAGCAGCCTTTGGAGCTAATATAGCAATAATAGTATTGGGTGCTGGAAGCATCCAAAGTTTAAGTGCCGACGCTGTTATAATAAATAATCCATATCTTGTTACTATATCAGCCTTTATATGTTCCGTCATAGCCATGTTAATTGTTCTAATGCTGGCGAAATTAAGGGGTTCTTTACCAGAAACCATAGTATTAGCCGGAGTTGCCCTCAGTTCTCTTTTTTCCGCGGGAACTACTTTAATTCAGTATTTTGCCGATGATGTCGAGGTAGCAGCGGCAGTTTTTTGGACTTTTGGTGATTTAGGTCGTATTTCTTGGAAAGAAGTATATATAATGATAGTTATTATTAGTTTATCCCTAATCTATTTTATGCTTAGAAGATGGGATTATAATGCCCTCAATAGTGGTGAAGAGGCGGCAAAAAGCCTTGGTGTAAATGTAGAAAGGGTAAGACTTGGGGGACTCCTTGTTTCTTCCATAGTTACTGCAGTAGCAGTTTCATTTCTTGGGATCATTGGATTTATTGGTTTGATAGCCCCTCAGATAATGAGGAGGCTTATTGGCGGGGATCATCGGTTTTTGATTCCCATGTCGGCAATAACTGGGGCTGTACTTCTACTTTTTTCTGATACTTTAGCAAGGACAATTATAGCTCCTATAATCCTACCGGTAGGTGCAATCACTTCATTTTTTGGGGCTCCACTATTTCTATATTTACTGCTAAGGGGGTATAAAAAGAAATGATTTTATCAGTTCAAGGATTAAGCTTTAAATATCCAAGCCTTAAGGTTCTTAAGGATGTATCTTTTTCCGTAGAAAAGGGTGAATGTATTGCAATATTAGGAACCAATGGGACGGGAAAATCTACTTTATTGAGATGTATTAATAGAATACTAGAGCCCCAAAAAGGCACAGTATTTATTGGTAAAAATGACATCCAAAAATTGAAGCAAAGCGAATTGGCTCAAAAAATAGGATATGTTTCCCAAAGTAATAATTCATTCAGAACTACTGTCTTTGACGCTATACTCATCGGAAGAAAGCCCTATATAAAATGGGATGTAACTAAGAAAGATCTAAATATAGTAAATAAAATTATAAACATTCTTGGTTTAGAAAAATATTCATTAAGATATATAGATGAGTTAAGTGGTGGAGAATTTCAAAAAGTGCTGATTGCTAGGGCATTGGCACAGGAACCAGATATTCTTATGTTTGATGAACCTACAAGCAGCCTTGATTTAAAAAACCAGCTTGAAGTTATTTATATAATCAAGGAGATCGTTAAAAGGAAAAATATATCTGCTTTAGTAACAATACATGATTTGAATCTTGCATTACGTTTTGCAGATAAATTCATATTTCTTAAAGATGGTAAAATTTTTGCAGCGGGTGGGATTGAAATAATGACGTCTAAAAATATAGAGCAAGTATATTCCGTACCCGTTAAAGTTGAGCATTTAAAATATACTACTGTAATAGTACCTGTTTAACAGCTTTAAGCAAATGTACTATACAATTGTGTGATTTCCCTAAGTAATAAATATGTAAGGAGAGATTAAAGATGAGCAAAAAAAATATTTTATTATTGATTTCATTATTAATTATATTTATATTGGTTGGATGTAATACTGAATCATCAACCGATCCTAATACAGAAACCAGTTCTACATCTGATTCACAAAATATTTCAATCACGGATATGGTAGGTAGAAATATTATACTAGATAGTCCTTCAAAAAGAATAGTAGCTATTGGCCCTGGGGCACTTAGACTTTTTTGTTATGTGGGCGATGTGGAAAACCTAGTGGGTATAGAACAAATCGAAAAAAAATATCCAATGGGCAGACCCTATGCCATTGCCAATCCATCTTTAACTAATATAGAAGTAATAGGCCCTGGAGGTCCAAATAATTTACCGGATCCCGAAAAATTATTATCGGTTAAGCCCGACGCGATTTTTACTATGTATTCATATGATAAGTCTACTGTCGATGATTTACAATCAAAAACTGGCATACCGGTAATAGCCTTAAGTTATGGTAAAGTATCTACCTTCGATCCAAATGTATATGAATCTATAGAAATCATCGGTAGGGTCATTGGTAAAGAAAAAAGAGCCAGGGAAGTAGTTAACTTCATGAAAGAATGCAAGAATGATTTAGATAATAGGACAAAGGATATCCTTGACGATGAGAAACCAAGGACATATGTAGGAGCATTGAGCTATAAAGGTTCCCATGGTATAGAAAGCACAAGTTGTAATTTTGCATTGTTTGATGCGGTACATGCCAAGAATGTAGTAGATGAGGTAAATGGAAATGGACATGTAATGATAGATAAGGAAAAATTACTTGAATGGAATCCAGATAAAATTTTTATTGATTATGGTGGTTTAAATTTAGTAAAAGAAGATTATAATAAGAATCCCGAATTCTATGATTCATTGACTGCTTTTAAAAAAGGGGATATTTATTCACAATTACCCTATAATTTTTATCATACAAATATCGGTACATCAATAGCTGATGCCTATTTTATAGGTAAAGTACTTTATCCAGATAAATTTGGTGATATAGACTCTGAAAAGAAAGCCGATGAAATCTATAGGTTCCTATTTGGAAAAGAAGTTTACTCCCAGATGGTTAATGATTTTGGCAGATTTGGTAAGATGTCGATAAAAGAATAAATTATGGGAAGTCACTGAAAAGAAAAGGCTTTTCAGGGGCTTCCCATAAAGCATCTAACTTTTAGTGGTTTGTTATGTAAATTAATTTTTCTCTACAAGATATCGCCAATATCTCATTGGCATATTTTTCTTTTGAAGCTTGGGGTTTATTCTATTTTTAATTGCCACGCTTTTAAAATATTCCCTCCATAGGTTCTGAAAAAAAGTCTCATCTTCACCAAATTTCAGATCATGTTTAAAGTTAATATCACTAATAATCCATTCCTCTTTATTATATACGGCTCCGATTCCCCTTTTTACATCGTGGATCACCCAATTTTGATCACCTAATCTTTCAGCAAAGTGAGGAGCCAAAAGTCCAACGGTATTATACATAGGTTCAACAGGAGCATAATAGATATTGGCCTCTAGGCGACGAAAACGTATAAGCCCCGTTAGCAAATGTACTTCCCTCTCTACACTTCGTCTAGTTTTGTATATTTTCAAAACTCCATCGTCTGACATGTTAAGATCAACATTCTTACCAATTTTCCATCCCAATCTTAAATACTTATATACCCAAGTTCCTAAGTTCTCTTCCTCAGAGAGATATGTATAAAATATGTTTTTAAGAGCCCTGCTTGATATCTTGTTCTTAATAGAATCATAGACTTTTTTAGACTTCCCTATATCAGTGCTAATATGTATTCTATTTACTAATAAATTTTCCTGGGGGTCTTTATTAAATAGGATTTTCTCAGGAATATCTTTTCTGTAGTAGGCCTCATAAATTGATGTAAGTAGTCCATCAAAACTACCGTCATATATATAATGTATCATCAAAATTCTCCTGTTATCTTCATTATGTTCTCTTCCATGGTCATAAAAATACTGGGATAAAGGGAAAACAAAGAAAGCTGCTCGTGGGAAATTGGATTTTTCTTATTTATGTTATTCATGACTATTTCTTGCTTAACTGTGTGCTGGTTCATATTTCTAACACCATAATATTTTCCCTTACAGGTTATAAAGTATTTTGCCCTCTTTAAAACTATTCCCATTTTCTTTAAGTCGTCATAGGTCAAGGATGAGAACCTTCTAGCAGCAACAATTCTTCTAGCCGATTTTACACCTATACCTGGAATTCTGAGAAGCATTTCGTAATCAGCCCTGTTTATTTCTATAGGAAAATGGTGAAGATTTCTAATCGCCCAATCACATTTTGGGTCAAGATTTTCATCAAAATTTGGATTTGCTCCGCTTAGAAGCTCATTAGCCTTAAATCCATAAAATCTAAGCAACCAATCTGCTTGATAAAGCCTATGTTCCCTCAATAAAGGAGGCGCAGGGATGCTAGGAAGATTAGGATGATTAGCTATGGGAACATATGCAGAATAATAAACCCTTTTTAATTTAAATTGATTATATAAAGCCTCCGTTAAAGTTAAAATATTCAGATCATCATCATTAGTCGCACCGACAATTAGCTGTGTAGATTGTCCAGCGGGTACAAATTTAGAAGCATTTCTATACTTCCTTCTATTTTCAACATTTTGTATAATATTTGATTTAATCACTCCCATTGGCTTTATTATTGATTCCCTTTTCTTTTGAGGTGCAAGGAGTTTGAGTCCACGGTCAGACGGCAGTTCAACATTTACACTCATTCTATCCACATACTTTCCTGCTTTTTGAATAAGAATGGGATCAGCTCCTGGTATAGCTTTAAGATGTATATATCCATTAAAGTTTACCTCTTCCCTAAGCTTTCTTACCGTTTTTAGGAGTAATTCCATAGTATAATTAGGACTTTTATAAATAGCAGAGCTTAAAAATAACCCTTCAATATAATTTCTTTTATAAAAATTAATTGTCAAATTCACAAGTTCATCGGGGGTAAAGGCCGCCCTCGGCAGATCATTGGATACTCTATTCACACAATATTTGCAATCGTATATACAATAATTTGTGAATAATATCTTTAATAATGATATGCACCTTCCATCATCTGACCAACTATGACAGATTCCACTCACATGGGCATTTCCCACCCCGCCCTTCTTATTTTTCCTTGAACTACCACTTGAAGAGCAGGAAACATCATATTTTGCCGCATCGGATAAAACACTCAATTTATCAATAAGTTCCATATCAACCACCTCGAACATTTGTTTGTCTTTATTTTACCATAATATATATTTCTTAGCAAACGTATGTTCGAAAAAATTTGCTCGTATATCTCTATAATTCCATGGGTGAATTTTATTTACTAATTTTGGAACTTTCCTTTTATAATACCGTCTATATAAATAAATATACTTTGGAGGTGTACCCTATGAAAAAAAGAATATTCTTAATAGTCCTTATTGCAGTTTTATTTCTTCTAGCATATAATTGGAGTTTCTCACAAAGAAATATTAATGCAAATCCATCTAAATCTATAGCTAAGACAATTGAAAAGACTGTAAGCAAAGAGTTACTAATAGAAAATACTACAATTGGTAAAAGCTCCTATATTCCTATTAGAGAATTATTTGAAAAACTAGGTTTCTCAGTTAAATGGATCCGACAGGAAAGGGCTGTTCTTCTTTATAAAGAAGATGATTTCATTAAACTTAAGGTGGATGACAATTATTTTATTTGCAATGGAGAGTTAATTAAACATAAAATTATACCTGTACTCAAAAATAACAAGTTTTATGTTAGCCTTGAATTTATGGATAATGTTTTTAAGGATTTTGAATACAATGAATCTAAAAATTTATTGAGTTTTTACACGAAGAACACATTAAAGATACTCACTAGCCTTCCAGCTGTTGAAAACAATGAAAAGTTAGATAAACTTCTAAGCTATTCAAATCAAATGTATTATGACAATAGAAACGATGTTTTAGAGATGACTATGGATAAAAGTCTCTCTAATGAAAAATCAAAGGAGGCCGAATCAAACCATTCTGAGACAAATGTTCAGGTCAAGGGAGTGGACGAAGCCGATATCATAAAAACCGATGGTTCATACATATATACACTAAGTAACAACAAAATATATATAGTTAAAAGTGATATTGAAGATTTTCGTGTTATAAACACTTTGGATTTTAATGATTATGACCCATTGGAGTTCTATATAAAGGATAATAAATTAGTAACCATTGGATATTTTCATGGAGTAAATCTAGAAAAGACAAAGGAAGATAAGAAATATAAAGTTTCCTCTTCCTTTGAAAATTCACTAAAAGTACTAGTTTATGATATAAGTGATAAAAATAGTTTATCTTTATTAAGGGAAATTGAACTAGATGGTTACTATCTTTCATCAAGATTAATAAACAATAATTTCTACTTAGCGGCTAATAAGGATATCCACAATGGATACGACGAACTAAGACCATATTATAAGGATTCTATTAATGATAAAAGGATTTTCGTTGATTATGAAAACATTAGATATTTCCCTGAGAGTATATATAATAACTATCTTATTACCTTAGGAGTTGATTTAAACAATCTTGATTCATCAAATATCGATGTTAACGCCTATCTTGGAAGTGGAAATAACATGTATGTCTCTGAGGATAACATGTATATAAGTCAAGATAAATATAAATACAATATATATAATTCAAAGGAATCCATTGATGATAGTATGACATCAAACATTTATAAATTCAAACTAGAAAAGGGAAGAATAATTTACTCTACAAAGGGTGAAGTCCCGGGAAACATATTAAATCAATTCTCAATGGATGAACATAGGGGAAATTTCCGAATAGCAACCACAAAGGATCAATCCTGGCGTAGTAGTGAATCAAAGTCTACATCTAACATATATATATTAGATAAAAATCTAAAGCTGATAAGTAAAACAAAGGATCTGGCACCAGGTGAGAGAATCTATTCTGTTAGGTTTATGGGAGATAAGGTGTATGTTGTTACCTTTAGGCAAGTGGATCCATTCTATGTCATTGATTTAAAGGAACCTAATAATCCTAAAGTCCTTGGATATTTAAAGATTCCTGGTTATAGCAGCTATTTACATCCCTATGACGAAAATCATATCATAGGTATAGGAATGGATACCATTGATAAGAATGGTGGGGTTATTAATGGTGGTGTGAAAATATCCATGTTTGATGTTACAGATTATAACAAGCCACTGGAAACAGATAAACTGATTATTGGAGGTCGAGGTTCATATACTGATATTGGTTCTGACCACAAATCCCTATTATTTTCAAAGGAAAAAAATATACTTGCTCTACCTATTTATGTGGCTAACTATGATAAAAACACATATAAGCACAGCTTTGAAACCCAGGGAGCTTTTATAATCGGCTTAGATAATAATTTAAAATTTAATCTTAGAGGAAATATATCTCACTTAGAAAATAGTAAGGACTATAATAATCATGTGAGAAGAATAATATATATAGACGATTATTTATATACAGTATCCGATGGGAAAATAAAAGTTTCTGATTTTGATACTTTAGAAGGAATCAAGGATTTAAGTCTTGAGAATGTTGAATAAAACACATTATTAATCATCAAAGTGCCGAGGGATTTAATCCCCGGCACTTTGATTGCATAAAGAAAATATTTTTATCATATTTTGTGATAATTTTATTGTTATCTTCTCTTAATTAAGAAAATCATGGTTATAATTCCTGCTGCTAATACAATACTACAAACTAATCCCCCTTCTACTCCAAACAATCCACCGGTGATTAGCTCTGAACCCTTTGCAGTTTCTACATCTATCAGTATCCCTCCAACGGGTAAAGTTCCACTTACCTCTATACCAAATACATTTCCCTGTGCCCAGTTCCATGCACTATGTAAACCACATATGCCCCATATTCCACCTTCCCATATTACATAAACAGCTGCAAACAATCCAAATAAAATCAAGTTTATCATTGGCAAAACATTTATATTGGCATTAAACAAATGCATAAACCCAAATAATGTTGAAGATATAAATATCCCCAATGCTACATTATGTCTTGCTCCTATTACCGGTAATAACCAGCCCCTTATCATTATTTCCTCAGAAGCTCCCTGTACTATCCACCCCATAAGCACAATGAATACACCTCCAAGGGCACTAAATCCTTTAATAGTAGAATCAGAAGTATCAATGTTCACAAGCCCCATAACTGCAAAAGCTGTAACACATATACCCATCATTAAAAATCCGATACCAAATCCTCTAAAATATTTTTTAAGCACATTATGCTTCCCAAATCCCATGGTATGTATAGGTCTTCTTTCAATAAATTTTACCCATGCAAAAAATGTCAAAATATACATCCCGAATCGCACAGCTAAACCATTTATTGCATAGGAAAGTGCCTCTCCCTTTAAGCCTTGTACCGGCAAGCTCCTTCCAATATTCCCTATAGGTGTTAAAAATAAAACTAAATCCACTCCAAATAAAATTATTATAGTAATTATAATAGCCAAAAACACATTAGGTAAATATCTTCCTTCCTTAGCCAAGGAAAATATTTTGTTCTCCTTAGACAAAATTGAATTTTCTTTTCCCACTACCCATCACTTCCCTTCCTAAAATACTTTCTATTTCTATAATATTCTATTGATATAATTATAGAAGTATCATTGTCTCCTTGGTCCTTTTAATAATTCATAAAATACCACTATTTATTAAACCTATACCCCGATCCCCATATGGTTTCAATTATCCTAGGCTCAGATGGATTTTGTTCAATCTTTTTCCTTACTTTTTGTATATGTACAGCAACCGTTGCGATATCTCCATACTCATCTTCACCCCAAATCCTATCAAACAAAATCTCCTTACTAAAAACTATGTTAGGATTTGATGCCAGAAAAACTAATAGGTCAAATTCCTTTGTTGTAAATAGGGTCTCCTTGTCATTCACATATACCTGCCTTGACTGTTTATTTATGATGATTCCATTGATTTCTATGCTAGAATCCTTTTTTAGTTCCCCAAGCAACCTTCTATATCTGCCAAGATGATTTTTTACCCTTGCGACCAACTCACTGGGGCTAAAGGGCTTAGTCATATAATCATCGGCCCCAAGTCCCAATCCCCTTATCTTATCAATATCCTCGTCCTTGGCAGATACTATTATAAGGGGTATCTCCATAGATTCTCTTATAGTCTTGCATATCTCAAAACCATCAATCCCAGGAAGCATAATATCCACAATTATTAAATCAAAGGCCCCACTAAGAGCGGCATTTAGTCCCTCACACCCATCCCGGATAATCTGTACATCAAATCCATCTATTTCTAGATAATCCCTTTCAAGCTCCGCAATATTTATATCATCTTCAATAATAAGAATTCTGGACACCCTATATCCTCCCCCTATATTCATCCTCTTTTTCAGATTGAATAGTAAAATGAATAATGGTACCATTACCCACTTCACTTTCAGCCCATATCTCACCATTATGAGCCTTAACTAATTCCTTTGATATAGCTAGACCAAGGCCTGTTCCTCCGATATCCTTATTCCTTGCTTGATCAACTCTATAAAATCTATCAAAAATACTATCGATATTTTCGTTATCAATTCCCGTCCCATTATCCTTTATAGATATTTTAACTCCTTTATCCTCCTCAGATAATATACATAGGATTTTAATTTTATCCTTATCATTATATTTTATAGCATTATTTATTATATTAATAATTACCTGACGAATTCTTTTTCTATCAATAAATAGCATTTTATCCTTTAAAACTTCATCATCATAATTGAGGTTATATCCATTTTCTCCTAATTCTATCTTCATCTCAGTCATGAGGTCATTCATGTAATCTTTAATGGATGTTTCGACAAAATCAAAATCCACTTGCTGTATATCAAGCTTTGAAAAAAGAAATAAATCGTTAATTAACTTATTTGTATAGCTTGCATTATGATAAATGATGTCAATATATTTATTGAGTTTTTCGGGACTATTGGCCACCCCTTCTTGAATCCCCTCAACATATCCCATAATAGATGTAATAGGTGTTTTTAGATCATGGGATATATTGGCTATCAAGGTCTTACGATTAATCTCATACTTCTTTTTCAATTCTTCACTTTCTTTAAGCTTTAAACTCATCTGGTTAAATGACTCAATTAATTCTCCTATTTCATTATGAGGGTAGTGGTTTATTACTGCTCCATAGTTTCCCTCAGAAACTTCGTCCACTGCTTCCTTTAAATTCTCTATAGGCTTCATAATTTTTTGGGACATTTTTCTTGCAAATATTATAGTACCTATTTCTCTAAGCATAATAACACTAAGAAACATTATAAGTATATATATAGGAAATTTTATCTTGAAATAAATCACTATAATATAGAAAATCAAAATATTAATGATCAAGAAAATAATTGGTGAAAACTTCATATATCTGTGATATCTCTTGAATTCTTCCCGTACAAAATAGGGATGGGGCCTATGCATATGATGCATGGCCCTTTTTTTAAAATGTTTATTATGATTTTGTCTCATAGTATCCTCCTATTAGACTAACCGTAAATAGCTAACAACAAAATATTACTTAAGCAATTTCCTTAACATTACCCTTAAAAGCAAACTTTACTACTTTATCTTCATTATCACTTAATTCTAAGTTTATTTCAACATTTTCTATATAATCTTTATTATTAATTAGTATCTCGGCCTTTAAACCTTTTAAATCCATGTCTTTACTTAATAATCCCATTGGATGATCTTTTTTCATTTCATCATGTTTCATTTCATCATGTTTCATTCCACCATAATTCCCTTTGACATGTTTATGAATCATAGGATGTTTATGCATACATTTATGCTTTATTAAATCCTTTAATTCATCGGTGAGGCTATCTTTATCAAGGCTTATGACTATTTTCTTACTGTCATCCTTTAATTTTTCAACCTCAGCTTTATTTAATAGATCAAGCATAACCATAAATCTCTGAAACCTATTTTTCATTGTGAAATGCCCCACTTCTCCTTCATTATCCATTATTCCCCCCATCATTCTACGTTTACCAAATCTTCCTCCAAAGTAACCATGGCCTTTGCGAAAATGATTTATCCTATCGACACTAAATGTGCTATTAAACTGATGCTCAAAGCTTTCATCTCCGTATACTACCTTTATACTGGCAAAATTTTTCAATATTTCTCCTTCCTTGTTCCTACTAAATGTCTTGTTAACCTCTAAAACTGTTTCATCCTCTTTCTCTACCCTTGCCTCGATATCACCTGCTATTTTTTCAAAGTCCTTCATGTTTTTCATTACATTATAAATAGTTGTTAATTTATTCATTTTCTATACCTCCTAGGATTTTTTATTGTTATTTTTCTTTGCTATGGATATAGTATAGAAAACGAATTTAAATCTAAAATAAAAAAAGTTTAAAAATTTTATAAAATAATATAAAGAATATATAAATGTTATGGGATTTACATTTGTGATGAATTTATGATGTTCCTATGATGAAAAAATGAATTTTTATCTAGATATTATTTATTACTATTTTATATGCTATGATAAACTTAAGTATAGTTTTAAGGAGAGAAGTATATGCAAGACTTAAAAATTCTAGTTGCCGACGATGAAGAAAAAATGCGTCAAGTAATTAAAATCTATCTTAAAAATGAAGGTTATTTAGTGGAAGAGGCAAGTAACGGTAAAGAGGCCTTAGAAAAAATTGCTATTAATAAGTTTTCTTTAATACTACTAGATGTAATGATGCCCGAAGTAGATGGTTGGACAGTATGCCGAAGTATCCGTCTAGAGTCCTCAGTCCCAATTATCATGTTATCCGCAAGGGGAGAAGAGTACGATAAACTTTTTGGATTTGAATTGGGTGTAGACGATTATATAACTAAACCCTTTAGCCCAAAGGAACTGGTGGCGAGAATTAAAGCCGTATTAAAACGAAGCTGCGGTGGCAATATAGTAAATACAAACATGATAAAAATTGGAGCCATAGAAATAAAGCCCATGTCAAAACAGGTTTTTCTTGAAGATAAGGAATTGGCCCTCACTCCAAAGGAATTTGATCTTTTGAATTTTCTTTCCAAGAATCCTGAAATTGTATATTCTAGAGAACAATTACTAAATCAAGTCTGGGGCTACGATTTTGTTGGAGACCTAAGAACCGTTGATACCCATGTAAAGCAGCTTAGGGAAAAGCTTGGAATCTATAAAAAATATATCCACACAGTTTGGGGAACAGGATATAGACTAAAGGTAGGGAAATAGGATGAAAAGTATTTTAAGCAAGGTTTGGCTTGGCATTACTTCATTGGTGCTAATTATTCTCCTAATTATTTGGCTGTTTCAAATTGGATTATTAAACCGCTTTTATATCAACGAAAGATCTAATATCCTATTAAAGGAAGGGGAAAAGCTTTCGTCAATGCTTTCCTCATCTAAAGACTATGAGTCAGTGTCTCAAGAGATTATTGGAGAGATAGAGACTGTCGGAGCATCCTATAATGCAAGGATTTTAATAATAGATTCCTACAGTAATATATTGTTCTATAATGCTCCTAAACACTCTTTTAAGAGAGACAAAGGCCCGCTAGATGGAGATGCTGAATCTAAGGAAGGTTTTATTAGAAGAACTCTATCGGTTTTTTATAATGATGAGGAAATAGAACGAAACATTTCAGAAAAAAGCACATTTACCATAATCAAAACTGATCCAAGGTTTCCCGAAAGAAAGGCTATAATAGTAGGTATACCAATTGAAGATAATGGAAATATAATGGGCTATACACTTTTAAATTCTCCATTAGCACCTATTGAAGAGATGATATCAATATTAAAAAAGCAGTTATCCATCATTACATTTGCATCCTTAATAATCGGTACACTTTTGGCCTTATTATTTGCCAAACATTTCACGAAACCAATCAGACAAATTAACGATACTGCAAGGAAAATAGCAAAGGGTGATTTTACTGCAAATGTAGTACTAGATTCAAAGGATGAAATCGGTGATTTAGGTGATACCATAAATAATATGTCTAATCAGCTGGGACAAACTGAAAATTTCAGAAGAGAATTTATCGCTAATACTTCCCATGAGCTAAAAACTCCCATTAGCTTAATAAGAGCCTATGCTGAGTTGGTTAAGGATATAAATACTGGAAATGATGAGGCCACAACTGACCATCTACAGGTTATTATTGATGAATCAACTAGATTGAATGATATAGTTGAAGACATACTTTATCTATCAAAGATGGAATCAGGATACTCAAAGCTTGAAACTTCACCCTTTCCAATTATCAATATAATAAATAATGTGATAGATAAGCTTTCATTCTTTACCTCAAACAAAGGTATAGATATTATATTAGAAATTGATAATAAAGAGACTTTAATTAATGGCGACAAAGAAAAAATCCATCAAGTATTTTATAATATTATAAATAATGCTATTAATCACTCCTATGAAAATGGAAAGGTCACTATTAAAATCAATAATTCAAATAATATCACCAGAGTTGATATTATTGATAATGGCAAGGGAATTCCTAAAGAGGATTTACCCTATATCTGGGATAGATTTTATAAGGTAGATAAGTCAAGAAAAAGAGATGATAGTGGGACTGGTCTTGGAATGTCAATAGTAAAAAATATTTTAGATGCCCATAATTTCAAGTATGGAATTGAAAGTGAAATAGATAGGGGAACTACAGTGTGGTTTGAGATTAGGGGTGTATCAGAATGACGAATTTCTTCGTTATTTAAAATTTCACCGACTTGGCACGTACATCAGTACTATCCAAACCGATGAAATTTCAGAACCTCGAACTTCATTCATTCTGAAACACCCAGATGCTGACTCAAGGGATTGTCTTTTGAGACATCCCCTATTCATATACCTCCCCATCTCTCACATTTATAATCCGACCAGCTCTTTTAGCTATATCTAAATCATGGGTTATCATTACAATAGTATTGCCCCTTTTATTTAATTCTACAAATAGATCAAGTATCTCCTCCCCAGTCTTAGAATCCAATGCCCCCGTTGGTTCATCGGCAAGTAGTATATTTGGTTCACCAACTAACGCCCTAGCAATCGACACTCTTTGCTGTTGTCCTCCAGATAGCTCAAAGGGCTTATGATCTGTTCTATCTCCAAGACCTACACTATCTAGTACTTCCCTTGCCCTTTGATGGGCTTCAATTTTATCAATTCCTCTTAATAGCAAAGGAAATGCTACATTATGCTCAGCGGTATATTTGGATAAAAGGTTAAATTTTTGAAATATAAATCCTATTTCTCTATTCCTTATGTGGGCCAACTCATCGTCATTTTTTGCCTTAATATCCTGTCCAGATAGAACATATTTTCCTGAATCAGCAATATCAATACATCCAATAATGTTCATTAAAGTTGATTTACCTGAACCTGAAGGCCCCAAAACTGCAACAAATTCACCTTTTTTTATTTCTATAGATACACCCTTTAGAACCTTTAGTATGTTCTTACCCATTTTATAGGACTTTACTATGTCCTCCATATAGATTATTGTATTATTATTCATATTATTACCTTCCTTGCAGCATCACAACATGGGTGATCATTCTTTCTTCTTTATCTATATCATCAAACCATATTTGTAGTGAGGAACCTTCATATATATCAACCAAATCAATTGCCCTTGTTCCACTTTGGCTTCTCGTTGTTATTGGTATACCTACGGGTATAAGCAATGTGACAGTCTCACCTGTGAATTCCAGTTCTCTCCCTCCTGAGCCTTGGAATCTTTTACCACTACCCTTTTCTTCCCCAATAGGTACTCCAACCCCTTTATTCTTCTGCTTATTATCCCTATTAGCTGACATTTGAGGCATTTTGGCAATTTCCAATACTAATTCATTACCAGTGATACTTTTAACCCTTCCAAATATATCTGGCCGTTTTCTGGACCTTTTTTCTTCCTTATTTGCATCCTTTTCTTCTCCAACTTGATTTACTTTATTGTTTAATTCTACCTCACTGGGTTGACTTGATGCCGCACATCCTGATAATCCAATCGATAGACAAATTAGTACTATACAAAACTTAGAAACAAGCTTATTCATATAAACATCCCCTTTATTCATAGTTTAATGCATCAATAGGCTTAAGAGAAGCCGCCTTTGAAGCAGGATAATAACCAAAAAAAGTACCTATTACCACTGAAAAACCAAAAGCTAATAAATATCCGGACATACTGGGAATAGCCCTTACATTAAAATAATCCATCACCGGCATTACAGCTATACTTAAAAGTATCCCTACAACCCCTCCTGCTCCACTAACAATAATTGCTTCAAATAGGAATATACGAAGTATATCCTTTTTTCGAGCCCCAATAGCCTTTAAAATGCCTATTTCCCTAGTCCTTTCTTTAACGGAAACAAACAGTACATTCATTATACCTATTCCTCCTACAATTAAAACCACTGTTGCTACTGATAAAAGCATAAGTGTCATAGTATTTGCCGAACTTCTTGCTGACTCAAGACTACTTCCTGCATCCCTAATCATAAACCTTTCACTATTAGATCCATATCTCTTTTGAAGCACTACACTAATTTCATCTATCGCTAAGTCCACATGATCTATATCCTTAGCAAGGGCCATAATCATAGGTCGTAGATTTCTCCCTGTTATGTACTTTTCAGCTACTTCATATGGTATAATAACACCTTCATCAGGATTAAACCCCCTTTCACCACTTCCTATATACTGTAGAACCCCAATTATTTCAAACCTCTTTCCATTTAGTATCAGCTTTTCCCCTATAACCTCGGAACCATCCATTTCTTCAAAAAGTAGCTTCACTATCTCCGATCCAATAACAGCCACTTTGTCACTACTATTATCCTCATTTATAAACTCTCCATATTCTAACTCAAGATTGTTTATCTCTTTAAAATCACCCTTTACCCCTCCCACATTTGAATTGGCTGAGACTCCTTGATAGCTTATACTGGCATTACCATTAATCATCATACTAACACTTTTGATGGAAGCTGCCTCATCAGTTATGGCTTCCATATCCTCCGTTCCAAGCTTAAGATTTGTTCCACCACCTCTACCAAAGGCCGTCATCACATGCAGGGTACCTACATTCAGTCTTTTAAATTGTTCTTCAACACTTGCCTGACTTCCATTTCCAATAGCCATCACTAATACAATAGTCAAAGCTCCAACGATAACCCCTAATGTAGTAAGAAAAACCTTAGACTTATTTTCTCTAATATTAATAAAAATTGATCTTATAATCTCAGAAAAGCTCATAACTATACACCTACTTTACCCTCTTATCTTCTATCAAAATGATTTCTCCTACATTAAGCCCTTCAGTAACTTCTACATATTTTCCATCGGTAAGTCCCGTCTTAATATTTCTGATCTCTGTATTACCATTTTTATCTTTGACCTGTACTACCTGCTTACCTTCTGCCATTGTTACTGCTTTATTAGATATATATGTAACATTTTTTCTCTGCCTGATTATAAAAGAAACTGAACAAGTCATCCCTGATTTGATCTTATCAATTCCACCATCGAGTTCAATTCTAATATCAAATGTAACTAATCCACTATTATCTATTATAGGTAAAGCATCCATTGAAATGACTTTTCCCATGAATTTTTGACCCTCAAAGGCCTCAAATTCTACCTCCACTTGTTGATTTAATTCCACCTTTGATAAATCTATTTCGGAAACTGGTACAACAACCTCTACTTTATCTGAATCCGAAACAATCATAAAGTGTGTAGTATTTGCAGTTAATGTAACTGATTCTTTTATGCTGGTAATTGTCTCTCCAGGTTTATAAGCTAAATTCAATATCCTTCCTTCTATGGAGGATTCCAGAATTGTACTACTTAAATCATCCTTAGCCATTTCCAATGAAAGCTTTGCCGATTCGACATTTGCTTTTTCAAGCTCTATATCTTTATTAGAGTTTGATAGAATATCATATCTTTCTAATTGAAACTCATAGGCCGATTTTGCACTTTCATAGGAAGTCCTCTTGATATGTAAAGCTTGCTCTGAGTATATATCCTTTAGCTCAACCATCGGTAAATACTCTGCTTCCATTTGGTTGAATTTTGCTTTTAAGTCCTCTACCTTCTGTTGTTCGGCTAAAAGGCTAAGCTTTCTATTTTCCTCCTTTTGTTCAAGACTCGCAAGAGCTTTCTTGTAGTTTATCTCAGCAGTTTTTAGCTTTTTTACGTATTCCGTATCATCTAGCTTTGCTAAAATCTGTCCTTTACTAATTTCATCACCTTCCTGTACATAAAGCTCCTTTAGCTTACCGCTTATATCAAAATCTAAATTTACTACAGGTATTTCTGCCTCTCCATCACTATCAAAATCAATTGTAATATCCCCTCTCATTACCTGTTCTTCTTTTATTGCCGTAGTCTCACCTATAGATTCCACCGGTTTGTTTATGTACTTTAATCCAACAAAACCAATACATATAATAGCCACAAGTATGCCAGATATTTTAATGAACTTTTTTGACAACCCTAATTACCTCCTTTATTTACTTCCATAGATTTTTATAACAATATAAAAAACCATAGTATTATAAGAAAAATACCGTATTTTAATTTCTAATTTTATTATAAATATCAAATGTGATGAAAGGGTGATGCAAATCAGAATGATTTGTGAATGTTGGTAAGCTACAAGTTTTTTGGTCTTTCTTTTGGGTTTTAAATCTCAATATTAAGTTATTTTTACAAAAAAATACATATGACTATAGATAGCCATATGTATATACAAACTTTCTTAAAACTTACTTTTTTATTTTTAAACTCTAGTCTCCATCTATTAGATTTCCTAGACCACCTAAAACATCAAGTACGCTTCCTTCACCTCTTCTTGCTCCACCGGTTTGAGGGGCTGCAGAATATATTCTATCTGCTAACCTGCTAAATGGAAGGGATTGGAGCCAAACCTTACCTGGCCCCCTAACTGTAGCGAAAAATAGACCCTCGCCACCAAAGAATGCACTTTTTACATTTCCTACAAACTGGACATCATAATTTACGTTTTTAGTAAATGCTACTAGGCACCCTGTATCAACCCTAAGGCTTTCCCCGGGCTGTAGTTCCTTCTCAATAATAGTTCCCCCGGCATGTAAGAATGCTAAGCCATCGCCTTCTAGCTTTTGCATAATAAATCCTTCGCCCCCGAAGAATCCCGTTCCTATTTTCTTTTGGAATTCTATTCCTATTGAAACCCCCTTTGCAGCACATAGGAAAGCATCCTTTTGACAGATTAGCTTGCCTCCATAACTACTCAAATCCATTGGGATGATCTTTCCTGGATAGGGTGAAGCGAATGAGGCATGTTGTTTCCCAGCCCCCATATTAGTGAATACTGTCATAAACAAGCTTTCTCCAGTAATAAGTCTCTTACCTGCTCCAAACAATTTTCCCATAAATCCGCCTTGATTACTTTTTCCCGATCCGTCTCCGAAAATAGTTTCCATCTGAATCCCTTGTTCTATATACATCATTGCTCCTGCTTCAGCTACTACACTTTCCTGTGGGTCTAGTTCGATCTCAACAAACTGCATGTCATCCCCATATAACTTATAATCGATTTCATGAGCATTTCTCATACCTATAGCCTCCTTGTATTTAATCTATTACAATTATACCAAATATTAACTAACCAATTCCTTAAGATAACATTAAAACAAATAATTTTTACTACTTTTATTAAAAGTAATTATGCAATTTGTTCAAATAAACAAGAACAAAACATATATGAAAGTCATATATTATAATGATATTATTTATTTTTCAATATGGACAATTCATTATTTATTATTATTTAGTGAGGTATAAAATATGTCTACATTTAAACGATTAACACAAGTATTTAACTCATCAAAGGAAATACCCTTTGATGAATCATCTAAGCTAGTTCTAATTAGCGACTGTCACCGTGGAGATAATAGCTGGGCCGATAACTTTGCCCATAATCAAAATGTCATGTTTACAGCCCTAAACTATTATTACAATGCTGGATTCACATACATTGAGCTTGGGGATGGAGATGAGCTTTGGGAGAATAGAAGGTTTACTGAAATAAGAAAATCCCATAGTCATATCTTTGATATTTTAAAAAAATTTCATGCCAATAACCGTCTACACATGATTTACGGAAATCATGACATGGTAAAAAAAAATAAAAGCTATGTTAAGAAGAATCTATATCACTATTATGATGAACGTGAAAAAAGGATAGAGCCACTATTTAAAAATATAGAAATTCACGAAGGTTTAGTCCTACGCTATAAAGATACTGAGAACAAAATATTTGTTGTACATGGACATCAAGGGGATCTACTAAATGATTATTTATGGTGGCTAACTAGATTCCTAGTTAGGTATGTATGGAGACCTTTAGAATTATATTTGGGTTATAAAGATCCCACTAGTCCTGCAAAGAATTTTAAGAAAAAGAAAGATACTGAAAAGAAGATTTTAGAATGGGTAAAGGAAAACAATCAAATGATTATTGCCGGACATACCCATCGTCCTATGTTCCCTAAGTTCAACAACAATTTATACTTTAATGATGGCAGCTGTGTTCACCCCCGATGTATAACGGGTATAGAAATCGAAGATGGTAAAATTGCTTTAGTTAAATGGAATATCAAAGCAAATGCCAAGGGTATATTGTATGTAGGTCGTGAAATAATATCTGGCCCACGAAAATTAGACTACTACTTTGAAAATAGCTCCGGCTCAGCGAATTATTCTGCAAAATAAAAACCCAGGGATATTAAGCCCTTCGTTCTTGGTCAAATCTTTCTTCGGAAATGAACTGAAATAACTCCTAAGGAGAATATATTTATATCCTTAGGAGCTTAGTTTGCTATAAATAAAGCAAATTGCATAATTACCTTCCGTAAAAAACATCTACTATATATAGTTTTAGAATCTGCGAAGACATACCAACATATATCCTATAAAATTTATTGTTAAACAAGATAAATAAACTAAATTCATTTCATCAAAAGCTCCACCATAAATTCTTTTATCTCTTGAAATAGCCATATCTTTTTTTAATAAGCCTATACCTAAAATATCATTTGTGCAGTTTAAATGCTTTGGTGGATTGTTAGCTCTCTTATTGATAATATTGTCTAACAACAATAATAATGACAGTAATATCCATATTAAAAAGAACATATCTACATTTTTAGGCCTAATAATTATGAACAAAAACAACTCTAGCATAATATAAATAATATTTATCTGTATTCTTTGTTCATTTATAAGACTTCTCTTATACTCAAAATATCCTTTTCTACTATTTCTTGAATGTACTATATTTGAAGTAATCAAAATCATACTACCAAATAACTGTAATAGGTAGACTGGCAAAATATTTATTAAAGCTCCTGCCAGCATAAAGGCCAAAGGCGATATAATCTTACCCATACTAATAACTAAACTCAACACTCTACCTCTATATTCATCGGGTATAATGCTTTGCAAAATAGATATTAAAGGTATGTCAATAAAGGATATAGCTACTCCTACTATAGACATTACTAAACAATAATAAATAACTATAGCAATTTCATTTGTAATAATATTGAATGGAAAAACTGGTATACCTATCATAAAAATAGATATTGCAAGTATGAAATTCATCGTCATTAAAATCCTGTTATAGTCTAATCGTATAAGGAGCTTTCCAACAAAAACAGCACCTATTATTAATCCTATAGGAAATGAACCCTGGATTATGCCCAGATACTTTGACCCCAATCCTAATACATTGTTTATAATATAGGGCAATGGTACTGATATGGATAAACCAAGGGAAAAATTGAGAAAAACTACTACCATAAATTTACTAATAATTTCCTGTTCCCCTAACATATACCCAAAGCCTTCTTTGACATCCTTTATTAAATTGATTTCTTTTTTTTCTTCGTCATGTTCTTCATAGTTAAATTTAAAATCTATAAACATTTCTGAGATTCCGGAAAGAATAAATGATACACCATTAAAAACTATAAATGTCCTTATATCTACTATGGCAAATAGGATTCCTCCAACCATAGGGCCTAAAATGGTTGCTATGGAATCAATAATTTTACTGATGGAGTTTACACTCATCAAATTATTTTTTGAAACTATATTAGGCTTAGCAGCTTCAAAGCTTATATCAAATATAGTTATGAAGCTAGTCATAATGAATGTACTTAGATAAATCATAGTAAGGGATAATCCATTAACTAAGCTAATAAAATAAAGTCCTATTAAAAGTACTCCATTGAGCAAATCCATAGATACTACTAGAATCTTTTTGTTGAGCCTATCTGCTAGTACTCCAGCAATAGGATTTATTATGACCATGGGAATTGTACTAAAAAATAAAGTGGTTGCAAAGGACAGCCCAGATCCCGTAAGCTCAAGTACATATAGTCCTATGGCAAATGCATATATAAACGTACCAAATAACGAAACAAGTTTTCCCAGTGAAAAAAGTATAAGATTTGAAAGTTCCCTTTTCCCCATTAATTTGTTTAAAAAATGAACTGACATAGTCATATTGAAGCCTCCTATCCTTTAACTCCATTATAAATAGTTGGCCACAGACCATATCAATAACTAAATTATATTTTTTCAACAAAAAAACTACTAAAAGATAGGGTTAACCCTATCTCAGATTGTTGACAAAGTCAACAAGATGACAGGCTGCCTAACAATTCGAAGTTCGAGGCGTGCTGAAACCGAGAGGCCGTAGCGTATACAGACATACGTAAGGGTTCTTGGTTAAAGCAACAACGAAGAAATTCGGATTGTTAGGCAGCCTGAGATAGGGTTAACCCTATCTTTTTCCATAAACCATATAACTATATACTCTTTCATCTTCCCGGAAATAACTCTCGTATTTACCACCCTTGTCTACTACATCGGATGTTCTTTCATCCACGACCTTGTAGTTAAGCTTTTTGATTCCCTCTTTGATATTACTTAAGGTAAAGTTCTTCTTACATTTATCATCTATAAAGCTATTTAAACTAAATTTCTTAAATACTATATATGCGCCTATCAATAGGGAACTATCCTTTACATAACCATCTATAAGCTTTAGCAGAAAATCTTCATGCTCAAACCCATAATTACTGGAACCAGAATTATCAATTAAAATATCAACTAATTTATTTTCTAATGGTATGTCTAAAAAATCTGAGCATATAAATATTACTTTCTTTCGTCTGTCTGCTTTTTCTAATATATTTTTCAAAAACTTATGGGCCTTGATATCATGATCAACTGCTATGTATAAGGAATCATCGGGTAAGTCATTATATATATACCTCAATAAAAATCCAACCCCTGACCCTAAATCCAGTATAACCTTATTCTTAAGTTCATTAAAATCAAGCTTCTTGTATGTCCATTCCAGTCCCTTATATATATTATTTAAATAATTGGGGTCAGTTTTATTTATATATTCAGCTATATAGTCATACTCAGTTCCATCACAATACATGGAATTATTATTTATATTTTTAGCCCTACTATCTAAAAGTAAAATCCCGTCCTCAATGCCATACTCTTCTCCACATCTGCACTTAAGCTTTCCATTGATAATCTGATTGTTCGATATACTTCCTTCATGTAGTATCAAATCATTCCCACACTTTAAACATTTAAAAAGAGACAAAGCACTTATATCTATGCCTATCTTAGTATTATCATCATACTTTTCAGATGAAATCTCATTCAGCTTTCCTTCTAGCTTCAATTTAATCTTTGGTAATTCCTCTAATTGTTTATTTACTTTGCTAAGTTTATTTACAAAGAATTCCTTGAAGCATTCATTTGCTTGATAGGGGGTAAGCTTCCCAAGTTTTTTAAATAAAAATATGGACTTAATTTCATTCAAGGTAAAGCCCATTCCCTTTAAACTAAGAATTTCTTCTAAATCCTCTTTGCATCTTTCATCAAAGTCATAATGCCCACCGGATTTTTCTGGCGTAATCAAACCTAAATGCATATAGTGTCGTATTGTATCTATGCTAATATCATTTTCATTTGAAAACCGTCCTATTTTCATTCTATCACCCGAATTCACAATAATATGTATCTATTGTATCAATTGAGGAAATTGCATAACTCCTACTTGTCACAATTGCATATGCGAATATCATCCTTAATTTGATTACTTAAGATATAAGCATATTTGATGGTATAGCTTTGAAGATTTTTAAACTACATGTAGTAGATGGTTTTTATAGAAAGTAATTATGCAATTTGCTCAATTTATTTCATAATAAATAGCTTTAATTCATCTATATTTGTTTTTAACTATACAATTCCAAAAACCTTTACATTTAAGATTCTTTTAACTATAGAATATCCCAATATGTTTACAAATCCTACTGCAATCATACTGGCGAGTGCGGCCCCCGAAATTCCCCAAATAGGTATAAGTATTAGATTCAATACCGTGTTGATTGACGCGGCTAAAATCTTACCCACCATATTTACTTTTGGACGGCCAGTCATACATACTATATACCATACACTACCGACGGATGCATTTATTAGCTGACCTATACCTCTAAATACTATAACATATTGGCCTCTAATGAAATCTGGCCCAAAATAAGCTAATATATTTTGTCTAAATATAATCATTAGTAAAATGATTGCACTTGATATAGCTGCAAGTGTTCTAGCCGATCCTTTGTACATGCTTCTAAGTTTATCCAATTCTCCATCGTGATAAAGCTTGGCAACAATAGGTGGAAATACTGTATTAAACACAGTTAGTAATATAGAAGGAAATGTGGCAAATTTAGCTGCTACATCATAAATGGCAACTTCCTGTTTATTTAATATATTTCCTATCATTATCATATCTATATTATTAATTATAACTGACATCATTGACCCAACCACCAGTGGAAGAGAATATCCTATTACTTCCTTAGTTATTAAAAATTCCCCAAACATTTTCTTTTGCTTGATAAAATAGAAAAGTAGGGATATACCAGTAGATATATATGTAGCTATAATTATATTTAATGAATTTACTCCATATAAATAAAAGAATATACAAGTAAAAATTATTTTCAGTCCCAGGCTTGATAAAATTTTTACCCAAAAGAACTCTTGAATATTCTGCTTTGCCCTATACAAAGCAAAAAACATTTGCTCTGCAGATAAAAACCAGATTAAGGGTAACATGGCTCTAACAGTATTGTCTCTATTAAAGATAAGTAAAACTAGAATAATGAACGAACTGGATATGAAATTCAATATGAATGATGCTGTAATATATTTATTTCCCTCTCTAGGTATAAAATAAAGCATCCCCATATCCAGTCCTAATGATGCCAAGAAAATCGTCATCATAACTACAGAATACCCATAGGTATATTTTCCTAGTATATCAGCACCATATAGTTTTGTAACCACAAATGGGAATAGCATATTTAATAGAAATGTAGCGACGTTCCCTAAAAAAGATTCCATAAGCTTTCGAGTAAAATTTTCAGTTTCCATATATATATATATCCCTCATTCATCAATTATATTTTACAGTATTGGATATCATAGAGAGAGTTCCAAGTAAATCTTAATTTATACATATCAAAATATCCGATGTTTCTAGGGAGTTTTGATATGTATAAATTAAAGTTTTGACTGGAATCTCTATATAGAGAGTTCCATACTAATTCCTTTTTTCCTCCTTTAAATCGAGAAATACACGTATATATACTTTAAATCTTTATTTTAAAAAATCTAGCACACAAAATGTATGCTAGATCTTTCTATAGAACTTGGTTATATTATTTAACCAGCATTAATATCTAGATTTCCTGCTGCTTTCACCTTCATTCTAGCCGCATTTCCAGGGTGATAGGCTAAAGGAACATCTTCTACCTCAACTATCTCAATAGTATCAGCATCGGCCCCTGCTTTTATTGCTATGCTAATAGCTTCATCCTTTGCTTTTTGTAAAGCTTCATCCCTAGTAATTGTATCAAGGGTAAACAGCTTTTCAAAGGTTCCACTCACCTGGGCTATAGCTGAACCTATTGCATTTGCAACGGGGAAGCTTTCTGGTCTTATTAGCTCTGACACTCCTTTGAGGGTATCTTTAACTATTATTCCCCCTCCCCCTACCAGTACAACGGGTACGGGCTCCGACGACAACTTCATCTTATCTATGCCAGCTTCAATCATTCCCATCATAATATCCATAGTTTCCTCTGCAAACTCTTTATCAATATGCTCTAGCTTTGATGCATCCCCTATATCCGCCATACCTAGCTTAACCGCAATATCCGTAGCCGTTAAGGTATCACCACCAAAAACTAGTGCCTTTTCAGTCAATTTATAACCAACGCTGTCAGGGCCTACCTTAATAGTTCCATCCTTCTTTCTTATGATTGTTCCGCCCCCAAGGCCAATGGCAATAATATCAGGCATCCTAAAATTAGTTCTGGCCCCACCTACATCGGTAGCCAGGGAAGATTCCCTTGGAAAAGAGTTAACTATAACTCCTATGTCGCTAGTAGTTCCACCAACATCTAGAACTATAGCATTCTTCATTTTGCTTAAAAATGAAGCCCCTCTAATACTGTTTGTTGGGCCACAGGCCACAGTCAGAATTGGAAATCTTTTAGTGTATTCTGCACTCATTAATGTACCATCATTTTGGCATAGGAAAATCTTCGCATCATTAATTCCTTCTTTTTTTAACCCTTCTCTAAATCCTTCAGTAACTATTTCTGCAACACTCATAAGGGCTGAATTAAGTATAGTGGCATTCTCTCTTTCTAAAAGCCCCATGCTTGCAACTTCGTGGGACATGGAAATAGATATATCCCCTAATTCTTCCCTAATAATTTTTGCTGTCATTATTTCATGATCGGCCTTGATGGGAGAAAAAACACAGGATATAGCTATTGCTTCTACCTTACCCTTCATTTTCCTAGCAATATCTCTTATCTCATTTTCATCTAAAGAAGTTAATTCTCTACCATCAAATTCATATCCGCCCTTAACTATATTAAAGTTTTCACTAACCGCTTTTCTCAAATCCTCGGGCCAGTCCGCCATAGGTTCTATGGAGCATGTTGCTGGAGAACCTAATCTGATGATACCAACTTTACTTAATTTCTTCCTCTCAACAATTGCATTTGTACATTGGGTGGTTCCAAGCATGGCATATTTTATCTTATCCTTTTCTATTCTCGATTTTTCTAAAACTCCGTGAATTGCTTCAAATATTCCTGTGCTTACATCCTCAGTAGTCGGCATCTTTACACTACAAATAAGCTTGAGATTTTCATCAATTATAACTGCATCGGTATTAGTTCCCCCTACATCTACGCCTAATCTATAAATCATTCTACCAAGCTCCTTTCATACGTTCCTCTATAGGGACATAATCAATATCATAACCAAAATATTTAGGCCCAACAGTTTCTATGCCTTTGTCGGTTCTCCATTGCTTATCACATTTTAATCCTATAACAAGAACACGTCTTCCATATCTCAATGCATCGGTAGTTATTGGAGTAATATTTTCTAAATCAACTAAACAAATTAAATCCGGCGTCGTAGCTAAAACTTCATCACCTTTCTTAGCCACAAGATTCTCATTCTGGAAATTCACCTCGCATTTTTCTCCCCTATATTCTTCTAAACCCTCTAGTTTCACAGTACCAAAATTAAAGCCACCCTTAGTTTCTCTCAGTACATCCGTGATTTTACCCTTAAAAAGCTCGAAGCCATCTATTTTATCCATAAGCTGCTTAATAGGAGGTATATCATGTTTATTTGACTCCCTTATGGATTTTCCTATATCTTCAGAATAGGTCATGATTTTTCTAATACCACATTGTTTTATATCCTTACCTGTCATAGGGTATATGCATATCATTACAGAACCCCCCTGAGCAACGGTCATGGCTCTGGCTATATTTTCAGACCAACTGTTGCTAATGGTATCAAGTACTGATACATTCCCCTTTTCATCTGTAATAACCATAGGTGATGAGGTTATCCCATGTAGATGATATGTCACCATTTGTAGCTCTGGAAATGCTCTACCCATCCCATCAACATCGATAATCGGTACTTTCATTTGTGCCGCCACAGCTAAAGGTACCATGGAATTAACTCCTCCTGCTTCAATGGGCATAGTAGCATATATCTTTTTTCCATAATATTTTTCCATTGCTTCAAAGGCTCTTTTGAATTCCGATCCATTGGCTATCTTCTCTATGAGTACAGTAGGTGCCCCCATCATTGCCGTTGGAACAATAAAAGCATCATCTGGGACTTCATCTACATCTATCATAGTAACAGGTCCATATTTTTTGATTGCTTGTAGGGCCATTAATTTCCCTATATAGGGGTCCCCTCCACCACCGGTTCCTAAAAGTGCAGCTCCTAAAGCTATATCCTCGATAGCTTGAGCATCTAATTTTCTCATATTATAACCTCCTCATATAGATGATCTTTAATCATTTTTTGATGCGAATTTATATATTAAATAGTAAATAACCATTGAGACAATGATCCCATTAATTGGTTGTATACCTTTTTTAATACCTATAGCTACTACACTCCCAATAAACCATGAAGCAACACCAATTACATTAATACCAGCCTTGGCTTTAAAGTCCTCCGACTTGCCCCCCTTAACCAGCCAATAATCGGCAATCATAACTCCAGCTACTGGAGGAATGGCGGAGGTTAGAATCATTAAAAAGTTTACAAAATAATTTATAATTCCTGCCACTGCAAGGACAGTTCCAAGGATTCCTGCTATTGCCGTTGCCATACTTCTTTTAGAATCATCTAGATTAAATAGGTTTGTTATAGCTAAGCCTCCAGAATAAGCGTTAACGGTATTGGTTGTCCATGTGGCCAAAATCAAAGCAATAAGCCCCAAAGAAGGAACTCCTAGCTCTGTGAGTACCATAGTTATGTCATAGGTTCCTGAAACTAAGCTCATTAACCCTCCCATTGTAATCATTGCTATACCCGCTGGCACTACTCCAAAAACAGAGGATTTAATAACATCACCTCTACCCTTTGCATACCTTGAATAATCACCAGCAATAACTCCTCCTAAGGCAAAGGACCCAACTGTTAAAGCTATACCTGCCAAAAAGCTCATTGGCTGAGCTGGCTGATGACTGGATAATATTTCAGTCCCATGCTTGGCAAAGGAAGCATACACTCCATATATGGATACTAAAACTAATGCAGGAACTGCTATATAATTTAAGTATTTCAAAGCATTAAAACCATAAATTGCAGTTATAAGCATTATAAATCCCCAAATCAACGATGACATCCAAATAGGAATATTTATACCCACCGAAGATGCCAAGATTCCACTAAAGGCAGATCCACATACATTGGCTTGAAAACCAAACCACCCTAGACATGCAATACCTAAAGCAAGTGAAATAATTAGTCTTGAACCATTTTCTCCAAAGGCACTGGATGCTGCCCCTACGGTGGGAAGTCCTGTATCTGAGGCTTGCATACCTTGGAAGCACATATAAAGTACAACTATACTATAGCCTATAGCACCTGCCCAAAAAGCTTGTGCCACGGTTAAGCCCGATACCAAAAGACCACCTATCATTAATGATGGGACACATATCATTGAACCAATCCATATGAGTGCAATACTACCCCATGATTGCCTTTGTTCCATAGGTACACTTTTTAATCTTTTTTGTTTTGATGATGTTTGGTTATTTTCTGTCAATTTTTTCATCTCCCTTCAAAATAACTAAATTAGAATTTTATAGAATGCAATTACTATGCCAAGAATAATTATTGATTTTGACCAAATTTTATATATTTTCTTTAATTTTCATAATTTTTTCTCATTATTTTTTATAAAAACATCTTCTAATATATATACTTTTCTCGTATTTTCTCATAAAAAATATATTTTTCTCTCTATTTCTTATCTTTTTAAAAAACATTTTACTTATGATAAAATGAGAACAAAACTGAGAAACATAGATTTTTTCACCCCTATAATTTATTTTTGAGAATTTTCATGAAAGGAATGTATTTATGAAAACAATATCACCTTCTATTTTTCTCACCAGCTTAGCCAAGGGATTGGATTGTACTATTTATTACTTTGATGAAGAAAAAACCTTAATGAAGGCAAGAAGTAGGCATTCAATGACCTTTAAATCCCTTTATACTCTGAGTAAAGGGCAAAGAAAAGAATTTATCGCTAGCACGCATCCTATTATCAAAACATGGGAGACTACTTTTGAAGGCAGCAATATCAATATCCAAGGGATTTACACTCCTATTCTCGATGAAAAAAAAGGTCTATTATGGTTATTTTTTAAGGAGTATAAAGATTTCAGCTTAACCAAGGACTCATATTTAGATTTTGATGATAATTTAGTAAATATGCTTAACACATTATGCGAAACAATTACTTTACTAATATCTTTAGATGATATAAAGGAAAAAAATTCCCTCTACAGTCAATCAGCCGCTTTTATTGGAAACCTAATATCCAATGGACTTATGCTTTATGATAAGGAAGATAAACTTTTATTTTATAACAAATCAGCGGAAAGAATGGGTATAACAAATATCGATTCCACTAAATTATCGAACAATAAAATCTTCAATATGAATACTAATGAGTTGTATTTAGGAAACAAATTAGTGGGGAAACTAAAATACACTTCAAATCAAGCTAATTTTAAAAACAACTTAGAATATGAAAAAAACTCAATTAAAAGCTTTAATAAAATCATTGGAAAAGATCCTAGAATCAACAGAGTATTATCCATTGTTAATCAAGTGGCACCAACCGATGGCACCGTACTTTTGAGGGGTGAAAGTGGTACAGGCAAAGAGGAATATGCAAAATTAATACACACCCTAAGTAATAGAAGGAATAGACCATTTATAGCTTTAAACTGTGCGGCAATACCCGAAAATCTTCTTGAAAGCGAACTCTTCGGATATGAGGGTGGTTCCTTCACAGGAGCAAAAAAAGAAGGAAAAATAGGTAAATTCCAAATGGCTGATACGGGAACTCTATTTTTAGATGAAATAGGAGATATGCCTACTTCTATACAAGTCAAATTATTGAGGGTATTGCAGGAAAGATATATCGAACCCGTGGGAAGCAATAAAGAAATCCCCATAGATGTAAGGATAATTTGTGCTACACATCAAAACTTAGAAGATAAAATAGCTATGAATGAATTTAGAGAGGATCTTTATTATCGCATAAATGTAATTCCAATAGATATTCCTTCATTAAACAATAGACATGATGATATAGAGCTTTTATTGACATACTACGTTAAAAAATACTGCATTTCCCAAAGGAAGGGCTTCATGGCATTCTCCTATGCTGCAATGAAGATTTTAAAAAACTATCACTGGCAAGGAAATATAAGAGAATTAATGAATGTTATTGAGTATTGTGTTACTATGTCAAATAAAAGCATTATAGATGTATCGGATTTACCTGCATATATTAAAAACGATAAGCCTACTGGTACTCAAAATCTCTCAACAAGTAGAAATCAAAGACCTAACAGACCCACAGCGGAAGAATTATATGAGCTTGTAAGGCAATTCGGGAAAGACACAGAGGGTAAAAAGAATTTAGCTAAGCACCTAGATATAAGCCTAGCAACATTATATAGATGGCTTTCTAAATATAATATAAAAAACTAATTTCATTTTCAATACTTTTAGGAGGATACTTATGAAGCATATAGATTTAAACTGGATAAAGCCCTTGTTTTTAGGCAGTATTTTTTTAGGTGTTGGTGGAGGGGGAAAAGCTAACAATATATTGTCTTTCTGTGAGGAGATTTTTTCAAAGGGATTAACTATTCCACTGCTAGACATTGAGGATTTAGAGGAAACCAATAATTATGCTGCGGTGGGTTTAATAGGATCTCCAGAGGTAATTGATGATTTTTATTGTACGGGTAAGGAAGGAATAAAAGCCTTGGAAACATTACAATCCATTACCAAGGCTGAGGTTAAGGGCATTTTCACCCTTGAATGTGCAGGTGTTAATGTACTATACCCCATTCTTGTTGCTAGCTTATTAGAACTTCCCTTTATTGATGGTGATAGTATGGGTAGAGCATTTCCAGAGCTTCAAATGACGACATTCCATTTAAACAAGCAGCCTTTGATGCCCTTTATACTTTGCAATACTGGGCTAAGAATATACGAATACTATGATGTTGATAATTTTTTACTTGATTTAAATATACGTCATGTTCTAAGTGAGTATAATAATATTGGTTTCTTTGCTTCCTGTGCTTCAAAGGGCAGCAGCTTAAGAAAAATGTTGATTCCAAGAACTCTATCTTTTACCTATGAAATAGGTAAAGTTTTCATGGATATTTCATCCTATGAGGATATTATAAATAATTTAATAAAGTCCACTAAAAATTCAATTTACGGAGCTAGTATTGAATTATTTCTAGGAGAAATTGATAATATAGAAAATGTTGACCATAAAAACTGGCAATCAATTTATATGAAGGGTATAAAGCATTATAAAGGAGAAGCGTTTCAAATTTTGACCCAGAACGAAAATCTAATAGCCTATAAAAACAATGCCCTAGCAGCAATGGCACCGGATTTGATTAGCTTAATAAGCTTGGATACATTAACACCTATTAGCAATAACGATTTATCCAAAGGGATGAAAGTAGCTGTTATAGGGACACCAGCTCCCCTTGTATGGAAAACCATAGATGGATTGAATATTGTTGGCCCTAAATGCTTTGGCTATAAATCCCCCTACAAGCCTTTAGAAAAGCTTTATTTTAACTATTACTATTAATTTAGGTGATGATTATGAAAGGAAATCTTGTAATTATTATAGATGATATGAATATTGATTTGGTATTTGGAGTCTCTAATATCCCTGTAGCATCTATTAATAAAAGCCACAATAAAATATCGGAATTAAAAAATCTTTTATCGACCTTTTTGAATTCTAATTCCATTGATTTTAACAACATTAGAAATGTTATATTCGTTATAGATTTCACAAAATTTATTAAGGATATTAAAAAATGCTCCTTCGGATATATCAGAATAGGGGATGTTACAAATAGTAAACTTGAGACAAAGGAATTCATGAAGAATATATCCTTAGATATATATAATCTTAGTATTTCGGATTCCCATTCAAATGGAAAAAATAAAGAGTTGAAAAATTTTCTTGAATATTTAAGGGAAAGAGGAATAAATAAGATCGCCCTAAGTAGTTCCTTTTCAGCCCTTAATCCCCATAAGGAGAAGAGCTTGATCCAAGATATAAATAGGATGTTTCCAAATACCTTTACCATATATCCATCCTATAGTTACAGTAGCTTTAATTATATGCTTAGGGAAAATGCAATGTTTTTAGATTTGCTTTTATTCGATACAGTTAATAATTTCCTCACCACAATTAACCAAATGTTTAATGATTTAGGCATTAATTCATCAATCTATTTTATGAAGGGTAGTGGGACATTAACCAGCTTAAGAATCGCATCAATATCTCCAATCTTTACATGGCAATCATTATTTTCTAGTCAATTAATAGGTGCCAGTATCGCCACTGGAGAAAAGGATGCCTTTGTATTAACCAATCATGGCCAAGAGATGAAGTTGGGTATAATCCAAAATAAATTACCAAAACTTTCCGATACCTTTAGTAATTTTCAAGGACTACATATACCAAATTTTTTTCCGAAATGTAGTTTTACAAATGTTTCACAGTATAATAGAACATGTTATAGCTTTCTGAAATCCAATAATCCTTTTACAGGGCCTGTTCCAATAATCAATTTTGTAGAGGATTTATATTTACATAAGCCCCTTCTTACATATCCAATAATAAATGTCAAAAAATATTCTTCAACCTTGGCTCAAGGGGCTTTAAACTCCTTTTTTCAGCTAGAGCTAACCAGTATAGTAGCTACATCTGATCCTAATATCATCAAGGCAGAGAAAATAGCATTAATTGAAAAATCTAAAAGGATATTGGAAAAGGATAAAATCAAACTTAAAGCTATTAATTATGTATACGAAATAAATCCTATCAAGTATGTATTAAAGAATGCTTTTTACATAAAATTGTATGTTAAAGGTGATATAGACTAAAACAAATGCGTTTTGGACGCATTTCAGGCTACCTAAAAACCCGAATTTCTTCGTTGTTACTGAAACCAAGAACCCTTACGTATGTCTATATACGCCGCGGCCTCTCGGTTTCAGCACGCCTCGAACTTCGAATTATTAGACAGCCTGACATCTTGTTGACTTTGTCAACAATCTGAAATGCGTCTTGGACGCATTTATAGTTGTAAGTTTTAAGTTCTAAGCTTTAGGGTCATCCCTTTAGAGGTTTTTAAAAAATATATAAAATTAGGCTATATTGGAATATATCATTTTATTATATCTTCTAGCTGTCCTTCAATTATATTAATTAGGTCCCTTACCCTTAGCTCCATTTGGGCTCCTATTTTTCCTGCACTTACGATAATCTCATGAATTTCGCCTGCACTAATATCTATAAAGGTTTTATAGCTTTTCTTCATTCCTATTGGAGAGCATCCTCCTCTAATATAGCCAGTCACCTTTAATATTTCCTTAACGGGAATCAATTCAACCTTTTTTTCTCCAGATACCCTTGCAGCTTTTTTTAAATCCAACTCCTCAGCCACGGGTATTACAAAAACATAAATATTTTTGCTATTTCCTTGAACTACAAGGGTCTTATATACGTGCTTCGGGTCTTTGCCTATTTTAGCTGCTACTGATATACCATCTATCTTCCCATCGTTTTTGTCATAATTAAAGATACTATAATCAATATCATTTTGATCTAGAATCCGCATGGCATTTGTTTTTTTAGCTTTAGCCATATATATCACTCCCCACTACATTATGATTATATATATTTTACCAAAAAAACAAAGTTAACAGCTATAGTTTAAAATAAACTACGATATGCCCTTTTTGGTTAAGACTGAATTTATAGTTACTTTATCTTGTTCCAACCTATTTATGGCAGTACCCACAATCTCAAATATTAGATCTTCGTAGGATAAACCTGCCTTTAACGCCATCTTGGGTAAATCACTATACTGGGGCTTTAACCCTGGCAAACTATTTATTTCAAGTATATAGGGCTTATTTCCCCTTAGTCTTATATCTATCCTCGCAAAATCTTTACAACCAAGGACATCAAATGCTCTCTTAGCATTATACTTTACCGATTGTTGGATTTGAGGATTTAATGGAGCCGGGCATAAATATTTTGTTTTTTTATCAAACTTAGATTTTACTTCAAATGTATAAAATTTACCAAATTCTTCAGGAATATCCTCAAAATCAATCTCCATTATAGGAAGAAACTCCTTTTGATTTCCATTCCCAATTAAAGCCACTGTCAATTCTCTACCTTCTATAAACTCTTCAACCAAAACAGGTGGTCGATATTCTTTAAGTAAGCTTTTCACTTTTTTAATTAGATCCCTTTCATTGTATACTACACTATCCTTGTGGATACCAAATCCCGAGCCTTCACAAGAA